>RXJW01000102.1 GCA_003963005.1 Burkholderiales bacterium | reverse complement strand
CTTATCCACAAATGGCCGTCATCGCGACGGCCTCCGCCCCCTGGTCAAGATTCAATCGGCGCGGGTGGTCAAAGTTCGGTCGGCGCCAACATGCCTTGAGCGCCGCGACGGCCGGAATCTCCGCGGCCCCGGGGCTCCACCCCCCGGGTGTTTCTTTTACCTCGACATCGCCGGTCGGAGCGATGCCGCTGCCGCCGTTCGGGGGCGGCGGTTCCGGCGGCGGCTCGTCCGTGTCGTCGTACTGCGTGACCGTCCTGATGCGGCGTCCACCCTCACGGTAGATTTCCAGGGCGCTCCAGTCCTGTGCGAGGTCGACCGAGAGGATGTGAGTCAACAACAGGTAGTCGCCGACCTGCCGGAAAAGCCCGCTCACCTGCAAAGGTCTGGCGAAAGGCGGCCAGACGTCAAAAGGGATCGGCGCCCGGGGCTGGTGCATCCGGGACGCGGTGATGGCCTTGAAGATCTGCTGTCCGATGTCGATGGCGTCGGGCTCTTTGAGCAGCGCCGCCAGATAAAGGGCCTCGTCATCGGTCCACTGGCGCCGCACCTCGATCCGGACGGGATCTGCGTGCAGGTCGCTGTTTGCCGGGTTGTAGAGGTGCATCTCGGGGTTGTGCAGGTGATCCGAGGTGACAGCGTTGATCAGCGTCGTGGAGATGCCCCAGAAAAACAGGAACAGGGTCGCGGACGGGATCAGAACCTCAGGCATGCCGGCCGTCGCCTTGACCCGGATGAGCTGCGAGTTGTACTCGGGCGTCTGCGCCAGCGTCGCAGTGAACCGAGAGAGGTTCAGGGCCGCCCGGTCGATCCTCGACGTGTTCCCTGGACTGAGATCGAGGGTCACGGTTTGCCGCACCAGCTTGTCTGATGCAGTGGCCGGCCTGATCAACCCGCTGTCTCCATCCATGTGTGCCCCGAGGTGAAGCAGGTGCATGTGCGCCAGCGAAACCAGACGCCGTTCTACGCGCTGCTCCGCTCGAGGCACGTCCGTCAGCAGGAAGTAGGTATGGATGCCCAGTACAGACGCCGCTTCGGCCATTTCCGCGAGCTTGCCAAACCACAGGACCAGCCAGCGGCCGGAAGGAAGATGAAGCGGGAGTCGGTGCGTTCTTGCCAAGGTCCGGTAATGCATGCGCCGACAGCAGGCGCTCCAGTGCGTGCCAACTCTCTCACGCACGATTCGACGATCCGGCCAACAAAATCACGGATGCGCCCGGGCCGCATGCTGACTCGCTCAGAAGTGGCGGTGACGCAACGAGCCGGAGGAATGGCAAGGCGGCGGATCATCGCGCGACAAGACCTGACCCCTAACGCCGACGCTGACAGCCGGCTTGGCCCAACGGCATCGTCAAAAGAAGCACGCCATCGAGCCGATGGGATCGGTGAGCCTCCACAGGTCTAAGTCGCAACTTGACCTGAAGGTCGCAACTGAACGCTCGTTGACCTGTCCGGCGGCGCGCGATTATCGAGAATTACCAACAATTATTGGATCGTTTCCTCGCAAATATTGTTCCCATCTAGCGTTTAACTGACAACTTCGCAAATAGCGAACCTGTTGTCACTCCTTCGGCAGGTCGGCCGGCGCGAGGTTCACCGTGATGCGCTTGTTGGCAGGAAAGGACAGCCCGCTGTTGTGCAGCGCGGCCCGAACCCGTTCGCGGGCTTCCTTGACCTCGGTGTCCGCCAGGCCCACGACCGTGAACGACGGCAGACCGTTGGCCAGGTGGACTTCGACGGTGACCGGGGCAGCGGCCAGGCCGTCGAGGGCCCGGGAGTGGACGGTGGCAAGGCTCATCGGGTCACGGTAGGGGGGCAGCGCCCACGTCGTCCAGCGGTCACCCCAGCCTCACCCCGTGATGAATTGCCGGCGGAGCACCGTCGCGGTGCGTTCCTGAGGTGGGGCGTGTGCAAAGTTGGTGCGTCTGCGTGGCGCCAGGGCGTGCTTGGGCCAGTTTTGTGCAAGCGGGGCGGGTCAGGCCTTGGCACGGAAGCTGCAATAACCCGCCGGACTGCCCTTTCCAACACCTGAATCAGGAGATACCGCCATGAAGTTGTCCCCTTCGCTGCTCGTTCTGGCCCTGGCCGCCGTCGTCCTGCCTGCGGCGGCTGACGAGCCGGCGCCGGACCCGCTGTCGTTCAACATCGGCGGGTTCACCGAGTACCGTTACCGTGGCATCTCCCAGTCGCGCATGAAGCCGGCCCTGCAGGGCGGCGCCGACTACGCCGACCCGAGCGGCTTCTACATCGGCACCTGGGCTTCGACCATCAAGTGGATCAAGGACGCCGGGGGCGATGCGCAGGTCGAGATCGACATCTACGGGGGCTACAAGACCGAAGTCGCCAAGGGCCTGACGCTGGACGTCGGCCTGCTGCAGTACTACTACCCGAGCAACAAGCTCAAGCCGAGCGCCAACACGCTGGAGGTCTACGGCGCGCTGACCTACGGCCCGGTCACGGCCAAGTACTCGCAGAGCACCACGAACCTGTTCGGCTTCACGGACAGCAAGAGCTCCGGCTACTTCGACGTCACCGCCAACTTCGACCTGGGCGACGGCCTGACCCTGTCGCCGCACGTCGGCCACCAGACGGTCAAGCACAACTCCGCCGCGTCCTACACCGACTATTCGCTGACCCTGGCCAAGGACTTCTCCGGCTTGGTGCTCAGCGGTGCCGTCGTCGGGACCGACGCGAACAAGACGGCCTACGCCAGCCCGGCCAACGGCAAGTTCCTCGGCAAGACCACGTTGGTCGTCGGCCTGAAGAAGACCTTCTAAAGCCACAGCGCACTGGAGTTCGACATGAAACTGATCACTGCCGTCATCAAGCCTTTCAAGCTCGACGAGGTGCGTGAGGCCCTGAGCGCCATCGGTGTGCAGGGGCTGACGGTCACCGAGGTCAAGGGCTTCGGCCGCCAGAAGGGCCACACCGAGCTGTACCGGGGGGCCGAGTACGTCGTGGATTTCCTGCCCAAGGTCAAGATCGAGGCCGCCGTGAATGACGACGTCGTCGAGCGCGTCATCGAGGCCATCGAGTCCTCCGCACGCACCGGCAAGATCGGCGACGGCAAGATTTTCGTGTCGCCGCTGGACCAGGTCGTTCGCATCCGCACCGGCGAAACCGGCAACGACGCGCTCTGAAAGCGCGCTCACAACTACCGTTTGGAGAAACCTCAAATGAAGAAACTCCTCGCCGGCCTCGCGCTTGCCGCCGGCCTGCTCGCACCGGCTGCCTGGGCCCAGGACCCGGCCTCGGCACCCGCGTCCGCGGCTGCCGCCGCGGTCACCGCACCTGCCGCTGATGCGGCGTCCGCGCCTGCCGCAGCCGCCTCGGCGGCGGCCGATGCCGCTTCGGCCGCCGCACCCGCTCCGGCGCCCAACAAGGGCGACACCTCCTGGATGCTGCTGTCCACGCTGCTCGTCATTCTGATGACGGTGCCGGGCCTGGCCCTGTTCTACGGCGGCCTCGTGCGCAGCAAGAACATGTTGTCGGTGCTGATGCAGGTGATGGTCGGCTTCTCTCTGATCGTCGTGCTGTGGTTCCTGTACGGCTACAGCTTTGCGTTCACCGAAGGGGCCGGCGCGACCGCGAAGTTCATCGGGGGCACCGATCGCCTGTTCATGAAGGGCATCTGGGACAACGTCGCCGGCACCTTCGCCAACGGCGCCACCTTCAGCAAGGGTGTGCCGATGTACGAGATCGTGTTCGCGGTCTTCCAGGCGACCTTCGCCGGCATCACCGCCTGCCTGATCATTGGTGCCTTCGCCGAGCGCATCAAGTTCGCCGCCGTGCTGGCCTTCCTGGTGCTGTGGTTCACCTTCAGCTACCTGCCCATCGCCCACATGGTGTGGTTCTGGGCCGGTCCGGACGCCTACACGGCTGCCGCCGTGGTGGATGAGACCAACGCCAAGGCCGGCCTGATCTGGCAATGGGGTGCGCTCGACTTCGCCGGCGGTACGGTGGTGCACATCAACGCCGCCGTGGCAGGTCTGGTGGGTGCCTTCATGGTCGGCAAGCGCATCGGCTACGGCAAGGAAGCCTTCACGCCGCACAGCCTGACGCTGACGATGGTCGGTGCCTCGCTGCTGTGGGTGGGCTGGTTCGGCTTCAACGCCGGCTCCGCGCTGGAAGCCAACGGCTTCGCCGCCCTGGCCTTCATCAACACCTTCGCCGCCACGGCCGCTGCCGTGCTGGCCTGGTGCATCGGTGAGGCGCTGCTCAAGGGCAAGGCGTCGATGCTGGGTGCTGCCTCCGGCGCCGTCGCCGGCCTGGTGGCCATCACCCCGGCCGCCGGCAACGTCGGCATCGGCGGTGGCCTGGTCATCGGCTTCGTCGCCGGCTTCGCCTGCCTGTGGGGCGTGTCGGGCCTGAAGAAGCTGCTGGGTGCGGACGACTCGCTGGACGTCTTCGGCGTCCACGGCGTGGGCGGTATCGTCGGCGCGCTGCTGACCGGTGTGTTCAACAGCCCCAACCTGGGTGGCCCGAGCGCCGTCGGTGACTGGGTCACGGCCACCATGGTCACCCCGGACGCCTACTCCATCGCCAGCCAGGTCTGGATCCAGGCCAAGGCCATCCTCGTGACCATCGCCTGGTCGGGTGTCGTGTCGGTCGTTGCCTACAAGCTGGTCGACCTCACCATCGGCCTGCGCGTGACCGAAGAGGAAGAGCGCGAAGGCCTGGACATCTCGTCGCACGGCGAGACGGCCTACCACAAGTGATCTGAACCGACGCTGCGGCCGCAGGCCGGGCGTATTTCACGCACAGCCGCCCCGGGGCCCGTCCCCGGGGCGGCTTTTTCGTGGTCTGGGTGGTGGACCGTTATGCTGGCTCGCCATGGACGTCATCACCCTCCTGGTGGCGGTGCTGGTCAATGCGCTGCTGATGCTCCTGGCGCTGGCGGTCAGCGTCGGTGTGCGCGCGCGAGGCGGTCTGCAGGCCTGGCAATTGATGCTGCTGGGCCAAGCCGCGGGCTTCGGGCTGCTGATCACCGCGACTCGGGCGCTGCCGCTGTTGATGGCCACGCTGGGCGTCATGGCCTTGAGCGGGTCAGCCTCGGCCATGACGCTGGCGGTCGGGCGCTTCCTGGCCTTGCCCGTGTCGCGCCGGGTGCTGTGGGCGCCGCCGCTGGCGCTGGGCGTCGTGCATGTCTTCCTGTTCCCGGACCTGAAGCAGACCACCGGCGTCACCAACCTCACCATCGGCCTGCAGATCGGCTGGGCGAGCTGGCTGCTGCTGGCGGGTGTCGGCCGCGTGCGCTGGCGCTGGCTGTGCGGAACGGCGGCGCTGGCCAATGCGGTGCTGACCTTCGCCCGCGGCACGCTGGTGCTGGGCTGGCCCGAGATCTACCCGCGCTTCCTGGTGCCGCATCCGCTCAATATCGCCCACCTGATGCTGCTCAATGCCAGCCTCGTGCTGGGCACGATGGGCTTCCTGCTCGCACACCGCGATGCCGCCGAGCAGGCCCTGGTGAGGCTGGCGTCGCTGGACAACCTCACCGGCCTGCTCAACCGGCGCGAGTGGATGCAGCGGGCAGGTCGGGCGCTGGGAGCGGCGGATGCGGGCGCGGTGCTGCTGATGCTGGACCTGGACCACTTCAAGCGCGTCAATGACGAGCGCGGCCACCCGGTGGGTGATGAAGTGCTCAAGCTCACCGGCGAGGTGCTGCGCGGCGAGCTGCGCGCGAGTGACCTGGTCGGGCGCTACGGCGGCGAGGAGTTCTGCCTGCTGCTGCGCCAGTGCGACCCCGAGGCCTTCGGCCGGCTCGACAGTCGACTGCATCAGGCCCTGCGACGGCGGTGCGAGGCGAGTCTGGGCTTCCCGGTGGACTTCAGCGCCGGTGCGGTGCGCGTGGTACCGGGCGAATCGCTGTCGGCGGCCATCCAGCGCGCGGACGACCAGCTCTACCGCGCCAAGCACGCCGGCCGGGGCCGGACCTGTTGCGCGGCGGGCGTCTTGTGATGGCTTGAGTCGCCCTCACATCGCCCGATCGACAAGTTTGCGATCATTCGGCCATGGTTCCTCATCTGATCACCGCCCTGAACGGCCCCATCAACGAGCTGGAGGCCCGCATCCTGGAGTCCATGCCGGCCACCGAACGCTGGTTCCGGCTGGAATGGATGGAGCACACGCCGACCTTCTACGCCTCGGTGGACCTGCGCAATGCCGGCTTCAAGCTGGCACCGGTGGACACGAACCTGTTCCCGAGCGGCTTCAACCACCTCACCGCCCAGATGCTGCCCCAGGCCGTGCAGGCGGCGATGGCTGCCATCGAGAAGATCTGCCCGGAGGCCCGCAACCTGCTGGTCATTCCCGAGACCGGTGAGCGCTGCACCTTCTACCTGGAGAACCTGGCGACCCTCGCGCGCATCTTCACGCAGGCCGGCCTGAACGTGCGCTTCGGCACATTGGACACGTCAATCACCGAGCCCACGGCGCTGGCGCTGGCCAGTGGCGGGTCCATCACGCTCGAGCCGCTCGTGCGCAAGCGCGGGCGGCTGATGCTCAAGGGTTTCGACCCCTGCACCATCCTGCTCAACAACGACCTCGCCGCCGGCACGCCGCCGCAATTGATGGGCCTGCACGAGCAATACCTGCTGCCGCCGCTGCATGCGGGCTGGACGGTGCGGCGCAAGAGCCAGCATTTCCGCGCCTACGAGGAAGTGGCCAAGCGCTTCGGCAAGCTGCTCGGCATGGACCCCTGGCTCATCACGCCGATGTTCCAGACCGTGGACCTGCAGGGCAAGAAGAGCCTGGACCTGCTCCAGGCCGCTGCCGACGCCCAGCTCACCAAGGTGCGCCGCAAGTACAAGGAGTACGGCATCAACGAGAAACCCTTCGTCGTCATCAAGAGCGACATCGGCAGTCACGGCCGCGGCGTGATGACCATCCGCGACGCCAAGGACATCGAGACGCTGGCCGAACGGCTGCCCGACAGCCTGGGCAGCGAGATCCTCGTGCAGGAGGGGGTGCCCACGCACGAGCGCGTGCACGAGGCGGTGGCCGAGCCGGTCGTCTACACGATGGACCGCTACGTCGTCGGCGGCTACTACCGCGTCCATGCCCACCGCGGCATCGACGAGAACCTGAACGCGCCGGGTGCGAGCTACGTGCCGCTGGCCTTCGCCGAGTCGCCGCACCTGCCCCGCCCGGGCGAAAAACCGGGCGCCAGTGCACCCAACCGCTTCTACATGTACGGCGTGATCGGGCGCCTGGCGATGCTCGCCGCAAGCTACGAGCTGGAAGCCACCGACCCGCTGGCCGAAGCCGAAGCCGCCTGAGCACCGGCCGGCCTGGCGGGCGTTGCCCGGCCCTTGCGGGTGGCTTGGGGTGGCGAATACGCCCGTCGCCTGATGGCGTCAAGCCTCGCTTACGTGGCTTTGCTGCACCGCACAAAACACCAAAAGTGGGCGCAGAATGCCCACTTTCGAACCAATGCCACCCCAAGTCGGTGGCCTTCGTGAAGTGAGTTCTTCGCATGCGGCCCGCAGCCCTTCAGCGCTGGCAGGCCTGACCCTCGGGGCTCTCGGGGTCGTTTACGGCGACATCGGCACGAGTCCGCTGTACGCCCTCAAAGAAGTCTTCCATGGCGGCCATGTCGCCACCACGCCCGACAACATCCTCGGCGTGCTGTCCCTGCTGTTCTGGACGCTGACCGTCGTCGTCTCGATCAAGTACGTGCTGCTGATCCTGCGCGCCGACAACAACGGCGAAGGCGGCCTGATCGCCATGCTGGCCCTGGCCACCAGCGCCGTGAACGACAAGCCCGCGCTGCGCCGTTCGCTGATGCTGGTGGGCCTGTTCGGAACGGCCATCTTCTTCGGCGACGCCGTCATCACGCCGGCCATGACCGTGCTCGGCGCGGTCGAAGGCATCGACGTGTACGAGCCGCAACTGCACGACGCCATCCTGCCGATCACGCTGATCGTGTTGACCGGCCTGTTTGCCGTGCAGCGCTTTGGCACCGGCGGCATCGGCAAGGCTTTCGGGCCGGTGATGCTGGCCTGGTTCCTGGTGCTGGCCGCACTCGGCCTGCCCCACATCCTCGACAACCCGCACGTGCTGGTCGCCGTCAACCCGGTGTATGCGCTGCACTTCTGCCTGGAGCACCGCTGGGTGGCCTTCGTGGCGCTGGGCGCGGTGGTGCTGGTCGTGACGGGCGGCGAGGCGCTCTACGCCGACCTGGGCCACTTCGGCAAACAACCCATCCGCATTGCCTGGTACGGCGTCGTGATGCCGGCCCTCGTGCTGAACTACTTCGGCCAGGGCGCCATGCTGCTGGACAACCCCGAAGGCGTGAAGAACCCGTTCTTCCTGCTGGCCCCCGACTGGGCCGAGATCCCGCTGTTCCTCCTGGCCACCGCAGCCGCCATCGTGGCCTCGCAGGCGCTGATCACGGCGGCGTTCTCGGTCACCAAGCAGGCCATCCAGCTCGGCATCCTGCCGCGCCTGCGCATCCTGCACACCAGCGTGCGAGACACCGGCCAGATCTACGTGCCCTTCGTGAACTGGGGCCTGTACGTGCTGGTCGTCGTGGCGGTGGTGTTTTTCGGCTCGTCGAGCAAGCTGGCCGGCGCCTATGGCGTGGCCGTCACGATCGACATGACCATCACCACGGTCATGACCTTCTTCGTCATCCGATTCGGCTGGAAGTTCCCGCTGGCGCTGTGCGTGGCCGCCACGGGCCTGTTCTTCCTGATCGATGCGACCTTCCTGGCGTCCAACCTGCTCAAGCTGGCGGCGGGGGGCTGGTTCCCGCTGCTGATCGGCATCGGCATGTTCACGCTGATGCTGACCTGGAAGCAGGGGCGCCGGCAACTCTCCGAGAAGCTGCGCGAGGACGCGATCGAGCTGGATGCCTTCCTGGGCGCCGTGTTCATCAACCCGCCGACGCGCGTGGCCGGGACGGCCGTGTTCCTTTCCGCGGAGAAAGGCACGACACCGAACGCGCTGCTGCACAACCTCAAGCACAACAAGGTGCTGCACGAGCAGAACATATTCGTGACGGTCAAGCACCACGAAGTCCCCTGGGTCAGCGCCGAGAATCGCTGCGAGGTCGAGGCCCTCGGGCACAGCTGCTGGCAGGTGGCCCTGCATTTCGGATTCAAGAACGAGCCCGACGTGCCCGAGGCGCTGGAACTCCTCAAGTCGCACGGGGTTCAGCTCGACGAGATGGAGACGAGCTACTTCCTGAGCCGGGACATCGTCATCCCGACCATCGGCTCGGGCATGGCACTGTGGCGCGAGAAGCTCTTCGCCAGCATGCATCGCAATGCCTCGGCAGCCGCTGATTTCCTGCACCTGCCCACCAACCGCATCGTGGAACTCGGCAGCAAGGTCGAGATCTGAGCGGTTCAGCGGACGAAGAAAACGGCCCCTCGGGGCCGTTGTTTCGTGGCGCAGCGGGCGCTCAGATCGTCGAGATGAAGGCCTCCCGGCTGCGGCGCACCTTCTTCAGGTTCACGAGCCAGTCACCGTCCGGCTGGCGATAGCCCAGCGGCAGCAGCAGCACCGAGCGCAGGCCGCGCGCGCGCAGGTTCAGGATCTCGTCGACCTGGGCGGGGTCGAAGCCCTCCATCGGCGTCGCGTCGACCTGCTCCTCGGCCGCAGCGATCAGCGCGGTGCCCAGGCCGATGTAGGCCTGGCGGGCCGCGTGCTGGAAGTTCTCTTCGGCGCTGCGCTGCGGGTAGGTCGCCAGAAGCTTCTGGCGGTAGGCCTCCCAGCCTTCGTTCTTGAAGCCGCGCACCTCGTTGGTCAGGTCGAACATCTGGTTGATGCGCTCGGCGGTGTAGTGGTCCCAGGCGGCGAACACCAGCAGGTGCGAAGCATCGGTCACCTGGGCCTGGTTCCAGGCGTGCTCGCGGATGCGCTGGCGCAGGGCCGGGTCTTGCACGATCAGCACTTCGTAGGGCTGCAGGCCGCTGGACGTGGCCGTCAGGCGGACGGCTTCCAGGATGCGGTCGAGCTTGTCCTGCGGCACCGGCAGGGCGGGGTTCATCTTCTTGGTGGCATAGCGCCACTGCAGCTTGTCGATCAGGGTGGTCATGGGAGGCAAAAAAGCAAAGATTGCGGATGGTGCCAAGCCACGGCACCGTTTGCAGGACGCCGCGCGCATGGCCTTGGCGCGGTGCGGTTTTCGCCGCGGTCAGAAGCTCAGCCGCGCCCGTACGTAGAAGTGGGCCCCGTTGAAACCCACCGGCGACAGCACGTCGTACGGGAAGTTGCCGAAGTAGCTGATGTCGGGGATGGAGCGGGTCGGGTACCGGTCGGTCGCGTTCACGGCGCCCACGCTCAGGTTCAGGGCCTTCGTCACCTGAGCCTGCGCTTCCAGGTCGAGCTGCCAGACGGCGGCGTAGGTCTGGGTCGGCACGAAGCCGTCGCCGAAGTCGAACACGCGGGTCGTGCTGCCGTGCCGGGTCAGGCGGCCCTGCAGGCCCCAGATGCCGCCTTGCCAGTTCGCGCTCAGGATGTGGCGCTGGCGCGGTGAGGCGTCGGTCAGGGTGTTGATCTCTTCCAGCCCCACGCTCTGCCCGCCGCGCACCGTGGTGCGGTTCACCGAGGCCGTCCAGCCCAGGCGAAGCTCGCCGCCCAGCGCGGGCGTCGTGAATTGCGTGACCAGATCGGCCCCGCGGGTGCGGGTGTCCAGCGCGTTGGTGAAGAAGTTGACCCCGTCGATGCCCGGCGTGCCGAACTTCGCGGCGAGCTCGGCGGCCAGCCCGTCGCGGCTGATGCGCTGCGACAGCGTGATGCGGTTCTTCACGCGGATGTCGTAGGCGTCCAGCGTCGTCGACCAGGCCTTGCCCGGCTGCCAGGTCAGGCCGAGGCTGGCATTGCGGGAGGTCTCGGCCTTCAGGTCCTGCGCGCCCAGGTAGCGGGCGATGGGATGGTCCACCGGCAGCGTGCGCACCTGGCTGAGGGCGCCGCCGTCGCCGCGGTCGGTCACGGTGAACGCGAAACCCTGCTGGGCCAGCGACGGCGCCCGGAAGTTGGTGGACACGGCGCCGCGCAGCGCCAGCGTGCGGTCCAGCGCGAGGCGCGTGGACAGCTTGGCGGTGGTGGCGCTGCCGAAGTCGCTGAAGTCGTCATGCCGCAGCGCGAGGTTGCCCTGCCAGTCGCGCGTGAGGTCAGCACTCAGGTCGAGGTAGGCGCCCACGACACGGCGGCTGCGCCGGGTGGCGTCACCGGCCTGCAGGCCCGGGCCGGCCTGCGCACCGGCCGGAGCGTCCAGCGGACCGACCTGGTAGGAGGCGGCGTCCCCCGCTCCGGTCACGAAGCCGTCGCGCCGGACTTCCATCCCCCAGGCGAGGTTCAGCGGGCGGGCCAGGCCGGCCACGGGCAGTTCGCGGCTCAGGTCGAGGTTGAGCGCGGTCAGCCGGCTGCCGAAGTCGGCGAGGTGGAACTCCCGCGGGCTCGCCGCACCCAGCGACGCGTTCAGCGTGCGCCGAACGCCGTAGTCGAAGTCGTTGCGGCCGTGGTTCAGGGCCACGTCGACATCCCAGTCAGCCCAGGTCGTTTTGAGGCCGGCGACGAGCTGCAGGTCGCGGTTGTCGCCGGTCGTCTGCGGGCGGTAGCCGTTGGGGTAGAGCGCCTTCACGTTGGCGCTGCTGTCCGGGTAGCGGAAGTACGCAGCGCCGAGCGTGCGGCGCTCCTGCCAGGTGCCGAAGGTGTAGCCGCGTGTGCCGGGCGCGAGTTCGGCGCCGGCATTGAACCAGGCCTGCCACTGGTGGGTGGCCGGTTCGCCGGGCGCGTAGTTGCGCTTGCCCACGGTGGCGAGATTCGCCGGGCTCTGGTCTTCCCAGGGTGGCAGTTCGTCCAGGCCGGCGCGGTTGGTCGGGTTGCGGTGCAGGCCCTCCAGGCCGGCCCGCACGAAGCCCTGGCCTGCCAGGGTCCAGCCCTGCGTGAGGCTGGCGGACTGCGTCTGGCCGTCGGTCAGGCGCTCGCCGGTCGGGGCGAACTTCGTGTGGAAGCTGCCGGCCTCGGTGGTGAGTTCGCCACCGGTGCGGCGTTCGTCCAGGATGATGTTGACGACGCCGGCAATCGCGTCGGAGCCGTACTGCGCGCCCGCGCCGTCGCGCAGCACCTCGATGCGTGCCACGGCCGACAGCGGCAGGGTGTTGAAGTCCACCGGGTTGGTGCCCTTGCCCGTCTTGGACTCCAGGTTCACCACGGCCGAGGTGTTCCGGCGCTTGCCGTTGACCAGCACCAGCACCTGGTCAGGCGACAGGCCACGCAGTTGCGCCGCCCGCACGTGGTCGGCGCCGCCGGAGTTGGACTGGCGCGGGAAGTTGAACGACGGCAGCAGCGCCTGCAGCGCGGCGGCGAGGTTGCCGTCGGGGCCGGCGGCGCGCAGCAGCTCGTCGCGGCCGAGCACATCCACCGGCACGGCGGTGTCGGCCAGCGTGCGGTCCTTGGCGCGCGTGCCGGTCACGACGACGGCATCCAGCGCGGTGGGTGCGGACTGGGCGAAGGCAGCGGTGGCCACGAGAGCCTGGGCGGCAGCGAGGGCGATGGCGCGGAGTTGGGGCATGCGAGGGCAGGGTGAACGGCGGGACAGCCCGACAGCCTACGGTCCCCGGGGGGCCGTGCCTCAGACAAGTTACGCATATGCACATGCCCCGCGCGCGCCGCTAGGATCGCCCGCTTTGCACGCGCGTCGCCGATGTCATCCCCACCCCCCGCTTTGCCCGAACGTCGCCTCGGCGTCCGCCACGCCGGTGCGCTGTGCGTCGGCATGGTGATCGGTGCCGGCATCTTCAAGACGTCCCCGCTGGCGGCCCAGGCGCTGGGCGACCCGACGCAGTTGCTGCTGGCCTGGGCACTGGGCGGCGTGCTGTCGCTCGTGGGCGGGCTGTGCTTCGCCGAACTGGCCGCCGCCTTCCCGGACACCGGTGGCGACTACCACTTCCTGCGCCGCGCCTACGGGCACCGGCTGGGCTTCCTGTTCGCCTGGTCGCGCTTCGCGGTCATCCACACCGGGTCGATGGCGCTGCTGGGCTTCGTGTTCGGCGACTATCTCGCCCAGGTGGTGGATCTCAGCCCCTGGCTGGGCGCGCACGCCAGTGCGCTGCTGGCGGCGCTGCTCATCGTGGCGCTGACGGGCCTGAACCTGCTGGGCGTGCGGGTCGGCCTGGGCACGCAGCTCGGCTTGAGTGCGGCGGTGCTCGGCGGGCTGGTGCTGCTGGGCCTCGGGGCCGGTGCGCAGGTGCTCGCCGGCACGCCGCCGGCCACGCCGCCGCCGCCGCTGCCGGGGCAGGACTGGGGCCTGGCCCTGGTCTTCGTCTTCCTGGCCTACGGGGGCTGGAGCGATGCCGCCACGCTCTCGGCCGAGATGCGCGACCCCGAGCGCGGCATCCGCCGGGCGCTGCTGCTGGGCCTGGGCCTGGTCATGGCGCTCTATTTGCTGGCCAACTGGGCCTACCTGCGGGTGCTGGGCGTCTCCGGGCTCGCGGCTGCCGAGGCGCCGGCGGCGGCCCTGATGCGCATCGCCTTCGGCCGCGGGGCCGAGCTGCTGATGGTGGGCGTGGTCACGCTCACCGCGCTGTCGGTCATGAATGCGTTGCTCATCGCCGGCCCGCGCACCACCTACGCCGCGGCGCGCGATCTGGCCTCCGAATGGCATCTCGCCCGCTGGAACCACGCGCGCGGCACGCCGACCGGCGCGGTGCTGGCGACCTCCGCCGTGGCCCTCGCCCTGGTGGCCTTCGGCGACTTCACCCGTGGCGGCTTCTCGACGATGGTCGACTACCTCTCGCCGGTCTACTGGTTCTTCATGACGCTCAGCGCGCTGGCCGTCATCGTGCTGCGCTGGCGCGAGCCCGATCAGCCTCGGCCGGTGCGCGTGCCGCTGTACCCCTGGCTGCCGCTGCTGTTCGCGGCCAGCAGTGCCTATGTGCTGTGGTCCAGCGTGGTCTACGTGAAGGCCGGCGCGGTCGTCGGCGTGGCGGTGCTGGCGGTGGGGGCGGCCCTGCTGTGGGGCCACGGACGGTGGCGTCAGCAGACGTCGCGCTGATCCAGCTCGGTGCCGCGCACGTGCACGAGCTGCCCGCCGGTGATGGGCGTCCAGGCCTGGGCGTCGTCGCCCAGCGGCTCTGAGGCGATGGCCCAGCCACCGCGCTGCGGCTTGAGGTAGAGGCTCGGCGGCTTGTGATCGCTGGCCCAGCGGATGGCCCACAGCTGTTCACCGTCGGACAGCGCCGCCGAGAAGCGCAGCGGCGCGGTCACGCCGCGGTCCTCCATCTCGTCGGTGGTGTCGTGCAGGGCCTGGCAGACGGCGTCTTCCACCGTGGCACCGGCCCGCACGCGCGCCATGATCAGCAGGAACAGCAGCTCCGAGTCGGTCGAGCCGCGGCGTTCGTCGAAGAGCTCGTCCGGCAACTGGGCCTCCAGGCGCCGACGCACCCGGGCGAAGTCGCCCACCTGGCCGTTGTGGATGAAGAGGTAGCGCCCGAGCGAGAACGGGTGGCAGTTCAGCCGCGACACCCCGCCGCCCGTCGCGGCGCGCACATGCGCCATGAACAGGTGCGAGCGCACGTTGGCGCACAGGGCCAGCAGGTTGTCGTCGCTCCAGGCCGGCATCACCTCGCGGTAGACGCCGGGTGTCTCGCGCTCGCCGTACCAGCCGATGCCGAAGCCGTCGCCATTGGTCACGGCCTTGGCCTCGGCCGCCTGCAGGCTCTGCCGCACCAGTGAATGGCGCGGTTTGCATACCAGGTCCTCCAGGAAGATGGACTCACCCGAATACGCCAGGAAGCGGCACATTCCTCACCCTCGTCGTCATGGTTCTCGCAGCTATGCTGGCCGCATGAGGCGTTTGCTGCAAGACTTTTCGCCCTCGACCGTGGTTGCGGGCTTCGTGGCGGTGCTGGTGGGCTACACCAGCTCGGTGGCCATCATTTTCCAGGCCACCGTGGCGCTGGGCGCCACGCCGGCGCAGACCGCCTCGTGGCTGTGGGCGCTGGGCCTGGGCATGGGGCTCACGAGCCTCGCCTTGAGCCTGTGGACGCGCCAGCCGGTACTCACCGCCTGGTCCACGCCCGGCGCCGCCCTGCTGGCGTCCACCGCGGGCGTGGAGATGCCCGAGGCCATCGGGGCCTTCATCGTCTGCGGGCTGCTGATCACGCTGGCCGGCGCGAGTGGCGTGTTCGAGAAGCTGATGGACCGCATCCCCGTGGCCATCGCCTCGGCGCTGCTGGCCGGCGTGCTCGCGCGCTTCGGGCTGGACGCGGTGGCCAGCGTGAAGACCGCGCCCGGGCTGGTGCTCGCGATGGCGGCGGCTTTCCTGCTCGGGCGGCGCCTGTGGCCGCGCTATGCGGTGCCCGGCGTGCTGGTGGCCGGCGTGATCGTGGCGCTCGCGCAGGGGCGGCTGAGCTTTGCCGGCGTCGACACCTCGCAGCTGCTCGCGCAGCCGGTCTGGACGATGCCCCACTTCACCTGGCATGCCGCCATCGGCGTGGCGCTGCCCCTCTTCATCGTGACGATGGCCTCGCAGAACCTGCCCGGCGTGGCGGCGCAGCGTGCCAGCGGCTACCAGACGCCGGTGTCGGCCAGCATCGCCGTGACCGGTGCCGCGACGACGCTGCTCGCGCCGTTTGGCGGCTATGCGTTCAACCTGGCGGCCATCACCGCGGCCATCTGCATGGGGCGCGAGGCGCACGAAGACCCCGCGCGCCGCTACACCGCCGCCATCGCCGCGGGCGTGTTCTACGTGCTGCTGGGGCTGGCCGGCGGTGCGGTGGCCGTGTTGCTGTCGGCCTTTCCGCGCGAGCTCGTGGCCGCCATTGCGGGCCTGGCGCTGCTGGGCACCATTGCCGGCGCGCTGGCCACCGCGCTGAAGGAGGAAGGGCATCGCGACGCGGCCATCCTGACCTTCCTCGTCTGCCTGTCCGGCGTGAGTGCCTTCGGCATCGGCGCGGCCTTCTGGGGCGTGGTGGCCGGTGGCGTGGCGACCGTCGCCGCCCGCTGGCGGCGCCCGCAGCCTTGAGCGGGCAGGGCCGCCGACCCTGTGCAACACTGCCCGCATTGACCGGGCCTGACCACCATGAAGCTGCTTTTCGTTGCCGACCCTCTCGACACCTTCAAGACCTACAAGGACTCCACCTTCGCGATGATGCGCGAGGCTGCCCGCCGCGGGCACGACCTCCTCGCCTGCGAGCCGCAGCAGCTCGTCTGGGTGCGCGGCGGGCGCGTGACGGCGCGCCGGGCCGTGCAGATCACGCTGACCGGTGACGCCCACGCCTGGTACACGGTCACGGCCACCACCGACGTGGCGCTCGCCGACGTCGACGCGGTGCTGATGCGCAAGGACCCGCCCTTCGACCCCGAGTTCTTCTACGCCACCCACCTGCTGAGCCAGGCCGAGCGTGAGGGCGCGCGCGTGTTCAACAAGCCCAGCGCCCTGCGCGAGCATCCCGAGAAGCTCGCCATCCTGGAGTTCCCGCAGTTCATCACGCCGACCGTCGTGACCCGCGACCCGGCCGAGATCCGCGCCTTCCACGCCGAGCACCGCGACATCATCCTCAAGCCCCTGGACGGCATGGGCGGCATGGGCATCTTCCGCGTGAAGGACGACGGCCTGAACCTCGGCGCCATCATCGAGACGCTGAACAAGGACGGCGCGCAGACGGTGATGGTGCAGCGCTTCATCCCGGCGATCGCCGAGGGCGACAAGCGCATCCTGATCATCGGCGGCAAGCCGGTGCCGCACTGCCTGGCGCGCATCCCGCAGGGCGGCGAAGTGCGCGGCAACCTGGCGGCCGGCGGCAAGGGCGTGGCCCGCCCGCTGACCGCGCGGGACCGCGAGATCGCCGAGTACCTCGGCCCCATCCTGGCCGCGCGCGGGCTGCTGCTCGTGGGCCTGGACGTGATTGGCGAGAACGTCACCGAGATCAACGTCACCAGCCCGACCTGCTTTCAGGAAATCACCGACCAGAGCGGGTTCGACGTCGCCAAGATGTTCGTCGACGCGCTCGAGGAGGCCTTGGCATGAAGCGCCGTCAATTCGCCGCGCTGGCAGCAGCGCCGCTGGCCCTGCCGGCCTGGGCCACGAGCCCTGCCTTCGGCCCGCTGACCGAGCGCTTCCTCGAAGCCCTCTGGCAGCTCGACCCGGATGCCGCCGTGGCCGCCGGCCGCTTCGAGTTCGCCGGCCGTGTCACGCTGCCGACGGCCGCGCAGCGCGAGCGCGCCAGGTCGTTCTGCAGCGACTGGCTGCGTCGCTTCGAGGCCGTGCCCGAGGCGCAGCTGTCGGTCAGCGAGCGCATGGACCGGGCGATCGTCATCGGCAAGCTCAGGAGCGACCTGTGGCGGCTCGGTGAGCTGCGCGAATGGTCCTGGAACCCGGCCGAACACAACCCGGCGGCCGCGCTCGACCTGCTGCTCAACACCGACTACGCGCCGCTGCCTGCACGGCTCAAGGCGCTGCAGCCGCGGGTCGCCGCGTTGCCCGCTTACTACCGCGCCGCCCAGGCCAGCCTTGCCGGTGTGACACGCGAGCACACCGAGCTGGCCATCCAGCAGGCGCCCGGCGTGCTGGCCGTGCTGGACGACATCGCCAAGCGCGCCGACGAAGCCGGTCAAGCGGCCGCGTTCAAGCCGCGCCTCGCCGCCGCGCGGGCCGCCGTCAACGGCTACGTGGCGCACCTCAGGCAGCTCAAGCCGACGCGCGGCTTCCGCCTCGGCGCGGCGCTGTACGAGCCCAAGTTCCGGCATGACATCCAGTCGGCCCGGTCCGCGCGCGACACCTACGAACTGGCCCAGCAGCGCCGCGAGGAGGTGCTGGCCAGCATGCAGGCCCAGGCCGCGCAGCTCTGGCCGACCGTGATGGGCAGCGAGCCGCCGCCGAGCGACCGCTTCGCACTGATCGGCCGGGTCATCGACAAGCTCAGCGCGCGGCATGTGGCCCGCGAGCGCTTCGTCGACGAGATCCGCGCGCAGATCCCGCAGCTTGAAGCCTGGGTGCGCGACCACGACCTGCTCAGCCAGGACGTCAGCAAGCCGCTGGCCGTGCGCGAGACGCCCGAGTACCAGCGCGGCGTGGCCGGTGCCAGCATCGAGGCCCCCGGCCCCTACCGGCCGCAGGACAAGACCTACTACAACGTCACGCCGCTGGACGACCTCACGCCTGAGGAGGCCGAGAGCTCGCTGCGTGAGTACAACCACTGGATCCTGCAGATCCTCAACATCCACGAGGCCATTCCGGGTCACTACACCCAGCTCGTGCATGCCAACCGCTCACCGAGCAAGGTGAAGGCCCTGTTCGGCAACGGGGCGATGGTCGAGGGCTGGGCCGTGTACGGCGAGCGCATGATGATCGAAAGCGGCTACGGCGCCTCGCCGGAGATGACGCTGATGTGGGGCAAGTGGCATCTGCGCTCGGTCACCAACACCGTACTCGACTACAGCGTGCACGTGCTCGGCATGTCCGAGGCCGACGCGCTGGACCTGCTCGTGCGCCAGGCCTTCCAGACCGAGCGCGAGGCCAAGGAGAAATGGCGCCGCGTGCAGCTCACCTCGGTCCAGCTCACCAGCTATTTCAGCGGCTACAGCGAGATCTTCGCGTTGCGCGAGCAGCTCAAGGCCCGGCCGGGTTTCAGCCTGAAAGCCTTCCACGAGCAGTTCCTCGGTTATGGCAACGCGCCGGTGCGGCTGATCGCGGCAGAGATGCTCGGTTGACCCGGTCGCCCGGCCTTCAGCCACCGGGCGAGTGTGCGATAGCGCACCGTTTCGCGCCCCGGGATGGGCCGCGCGGCGTCCAGCATGGCTAGCATGACCGGGCCGCATCGTTTGGCGACAGCGTCAGGCGGCACTTCGTCCTGACTGCACGACCTCACCATGCGCAATGCCCTTCATGCCTTCTTTCCCCGTCTGGCTGCCCTGCTGCTGATGGCCCTCGCGGCTTCCGCCGGCGCGCAGGTCTTCAAGTGCGTCGACGCCTCCGGCAAGACGGCCTACCAGTCGCAGCCCTGCCCGGAGTCCACGAAAAGTTCGCAGGTGGACGTGCGTTCCGTGTCCTCCCTGCCGACGCTCTCCGGCATCGGCTCGGCCTCGGAGATCCGTCAGGCCGTGATCGCCAACTGCCTGGGCGGCGCCTCGCGCAGCACGCCGGCGATGTCGCGCCTGGCCGCCGAGCAGCCGCGCAAGTTCCGCTCGTTCTGCGAATGCACGGCCGATGGCGTCATGCCCCAGGTCGACAAGATCAAGGAGATGTACCTGCGCAAGGACGCGGCTGGCATCGAGCGCCTGGGCATGGAGGTCGGCCTCGCTTGCGCGTCGCGGCTGCAGTAAGCCGCACGGCCGTCAGCCGCCGGGCGCGACCCGGTGGCCGGCAGCGGCCTTGTAGCCGTTGATCTCGCGGGCCACCTCGGCGGGGTCGATGACGTCCTCCAGCCGCGTGAAGCCGTCGGGTGCCAGCGCCTCGACGCGGTCCAGGATGGCGTCCAGCCCCTCGCGGCGATTCATCTCGACGATGCGGGCGCACAGCGGTCGGCGTTCGTCTTCGTAGGCCGCCAGCGCGGCGTCGAGATCCGCCGTGGCGTCCAGCGCGTCGGCGAGCGCCTGCGCGTCCATGATGGCCTGCGTGGCGCCGTTGGAGCCGATCGGCACCATCGGGTGCGCCGCATCGCCCAGCAGCGTGGAGCGGCCGAGCCGCCAGCGCGGCAGCGGGTCGCGGTCCACCATCGGCCACTCCAGCATCTGCTCGGCGCGGGTGATGAGGCCGGGCACGTCCAGCCAGTCGAAGCGCCAGCGGCCGAAGGTGGGCAGCAGGTCGTCGAGCTGCCCCGGGCGGCTCCAGTCGGCGCGGTCGGGGGCCGTCAGGCCGGGCACCGGCTCGCGCACCCGGCGGTCGGCAATCCAGTTGATCAGTTGCAGGCCGTCGTCGCGTGGCGCGCCGATCGGGTAGACGACGAACTTGGCCTTGCTGTGGCCAGCCTGCACCATCGTGCGGCCGTCCAGGAAGGGCGGCGCCCAGGTCGTGCCGCGCCACATCATGACGCCGCGCCAGCACGGCGGCCCCTCGTCGGGCGCCAGGCGCCGGCGCAGCGCGGAGTGGATGCCGTCGGCGCCGATCACGAGGTCAGCCGCCAGCTCGCGGGGGCCGTCAGCCGTCTCGATCTCGGCGATGGCCCGCGCGCCCTCGTCGCGGACGTTGACCACGCGCTGGCCGCTGATCACGGTCAGCTTCGCTGCTGCTTCGGCCCAGAGCCGCATCTGCAGCTGGCCGCGGTGGATGCTGAACTGCGGATGCTCGTAGCCGCCCCCCAGGCCGCGCGGGTCGCGGTAGATGGCCTGCCCATGCCGGTTGGCGAAGACGAGGGCGGCGGTCTCGACCGCCATCTCGCGCAGCGCCGGCAGCAGGCCGAGCTGCGTGAGCACGCCCACGGCATGCGGCAACAGGTTGATGCCCACGCCGAGCGGCTTGGGTTCGCGCACGGCTTCCAGCACGGTCACGTCGTGGCCGCGCGCCTGCAGCATCAAAGCGGCCGTCAAGCCGCCGATGCCTCCACCACCCATGATGATCTGCATGAACTCAGGGTATGCGAGATGGTTGCAGTGCGCAACCAAAACTACGCTGAGTCCGTGACCAAGACCGACAGCCCCGATCCCGAAGGCCTGATGCTGCCTGTGCCGGGCGTCGACTACGGCCTGCTCGACCACCTGCTGGGTTACGCGCTGCGCCGCGCACAGAACGCGCTCTATCTGGACTTCTACCGGGCCACCGCTGAGTGGGACGTGAGCCCGCAGCGCTTCGCGGCGCTCGTGCTGATTTCGCGCAACCCGGGCATGCGCCAGGGCCTGCTCGGCCAGGCGATGGGCCTGCACCGCAGCGGCGCGCTGCGCCTGACCGACTGGCTCACCGACAACGGCTGGGCCGAGCGCCGCGACGCGCCCGGCGATGCCCGTGCCTGGGGCCTGTACCTCACGCCCGCCGGCAAGCGCCGGCTCGTCACATTGGAGGTCGCCGTGGCCGAACACGACCGGGCGCTGATCGCCGCGCTGGGCGAGCAAGGCCCCGCACTCAAGGCCGGCCTGGAGCGGCTGGCCTGGGCCGCCACCGCGCAAAGCACAGTCCCTCACAACACCTCCCGGAGACGCAAGCCATGATCGACCGACGCCACCTCCTCGCCGCGCTCGCGGCCTTGCCGCTGGCCGCCCGCGCCCAGGCGCAGCCGCCCCGCATCTTCGTCGGCTTCCCGGCGGGCGGCTCGGTGGACACCACCGCCCGGCGCTTCGCCGAGTTCGCCCGCGGCAAGCTGGCCGAGACCGTCATCGTCGAGCAGAAGGTGGGTGCCGGGGGGCGCATCGCGATTGCCGGCCTGAAGGACGCCGCCCCCGACGGGCAGACCCTGCTGATCAGCCCGTCGTCGATGTTCACGATCTACCCCCACGCCTACCGCAAGCTGGCCTACAACCCCGCCACCGACATCCTGCCGGTGGCGCCACTGGCCCTGTCGACCTGCGGCTTCGGCGTCGGCCCGATGGTGCCGGCCGGCGTCAAGACGCTGGCCCAGTTCGCCGAGTGGGCCAAGGCCAATCCCGACAAGGCCGCCTACGCATCGCCCGCGGCGGGCGCGATGCCGCACTTCCTGGGCAACCAGTTCGAGCACGCCGCCGGCTTGAAGCTCACGCACGCCCCCTACCGCGGCGCCGCCCCCGGCATGCAGGACCTGATGGGCGGCCAGATCGCCTCGGGCTGCTTCTCCATCGGCGACTTCCTGCCCCACCTGCCCACCGGCCGCGTGCGGCTGCTCGGCGTGACGGACAAGGCCCGCTCCCGCTTCGCCCCCGAGGTGCCGACCTTCGAGGAGCAGGGTTTCAAGGGCATCGTCGGCGTGGAGAGCTACGGCCTCTTCGTGCCCGCCAGGACGCCGCAGGCCGTCGTCGACAAGCTCGCCGACGTCGCCCGCGCCGCGGTGCGCGAGCCCAGCGTCATCGAGGCGCTGGGCAAGCTCGGCTTCGAGCCCCTGGGCCTCGCGCCGGCCGACTACGCCAGGCGGCTCGGCGCGGAGCGGGACTACTGGGGCCCGGTCGTCAAGGCGTCGGGTTTCTCGTCGGACGATTAGCATGCCGGCTCCACTCACGGAGCCTCCTGCATGCCCTGGCGCCATCCGGCCCTTGCCCTCGCCCTGTGTCTGCAGCTCGGGGCCGCCTTCGCGGTTCCTGACGCCCAGCGCCTGAACACCTTGCTGACCGAGCAGCGCTATGCCGCTGCGCGCGCCGAACTCGACGGCCTGCTGCGGCTGCCGCGACCGGACGTGGCCGAGCGCACGCTCATCTACCGCTGGTTGTTCGCCCGTGACGACGGGGCCGCCATCGACCGCCGGACCCGCGATGTGCTGGCCCTGGACACCGCCGACGCCGTCGACCTGCTGGCCGCCGGCCGGCTGGCGCTGGACCTGCGCGACCTCGACCGCGCCCAGGCCTGCTTCGAGCGTGCCCTGGCGCGTGCCCGCTCGCCGCTGGAGCGGGCCGGGGCGCTGCGTGGCCTCGGGCAGCGCCACTATCACCTGCGGGAATTCGATGCGTCGGTGCAGAAGCTGGAGCAGGGCCTGGCCGCGCAGCGCACGGCCGATGGCCTGTCGGCGCTGGCCGAGACCTTGATCCGCCTCGGTCGCACCGACGACGCGATTGCCGCCGCCGAAGGTGCGCTCGCGCTGAACCGCCACCACGAGACGGCGCACTACCTGCTCGGCAACGGCTATGCGCGGGAGAACTACACGCAGCTCGCGGCGCGACTCGGCGATGCCTTCCCGCCGTTGATGGCCGATGTGCGGCGGGCGTCGGACGCCTTCGACCGCGGTGACTTCGACCGGGCGCTGGCCCTCAGCCTGAGCGTGCTCGAACGCTGCCCGCAGCTCGGCCGCGCGCACGCGATCGCCGCCAAGGCCCTGGAGTCGCAGCGCCTGCGCATCGACGTGCACCGCGCCGCGGCCGAGCGGCGCTTTGCCGCCACGCCGATGCCGGTCATCCCGGGCATCGAGCGCTACGTGCTGAACTGGCGCGAGCTGTCGCCCCGGCATCGCAAGCGCGTGGCGCTGTCCATCGCGCCGTGGAAGGCCTTCATCCCGGTGCTCGTGGAGGGCGGCGCCACGCACTTCATCAAGCCGATGTGGATGCGCCTGTCGGAGACGCCCCAGGCCCATGCCTTGAAGGATGCCCGCATCGACTACGACTCGCGCCTGTGGGACGACGTGCGCGGCATGGGAGGGCACTTCACCGTCACCGGCATCGAGGATGTGGAGCGCAGCATCTTCGACAAGTACAACACCGTGCTGCACGAGCTGACGCACCAGGTGCACGGCGTGCTGACGGCCGATCAGTCACGCGAGATCGAGGCGCTGTACCAGCAGGCCAAGCTGCGCGATGCGGCGAGTGCCGACAAGTCCCGGGCCGGTTTCCTGTCGCGCTATGCCGGCGGCTCGGTCTGGGAGTATTTCGCCGAGGGCGCGAATGCCGAGGCCTCGCCGCGGCGCGACGCCTACGACGGCCGCGAGATCGTGCGCGAACGCCTCATCGCCATGGACCCGGCGCTGCGCACCGCGGTGCAGCGCTTCTTCGCCTTGCGTGACACCCGCGCGAGCCTGCCGGTGGCGCTCGTGAACGCCGGCCAGCAGAAACTGGAAGACGGCCAGCTCGACGCCGCCCGTCCGCTGTTTTCGCGGGCACTGGCCCTGGCCCCGACCGATGAGCGCGCGCTGGCCGCCCAGCTCTACGTCGCCGCCATCGAAGGCCAGGCGCCCGCCGCCCAGGCCCTCGCCACCCGCGCGCTGGCGGCGCACCCGCGCAGCGGCACGGTGCGCGTCGGCGTGGCCGATGCGCTCTGGCATGCCGGCCGGCCGGTCGCGACCGAGGTGCTGCCGGCCTTGATGCAGGGCCGGGACACGCTGCAGGGCGAAGACCGCTTCCGCGTCGATCTCGCGCTGGCCGACCATCACCGGCGCCTTGGCGACGTGCCCCAGGCCCTGGCGGCCTACGACGCGGTGCTGGCCTACCAGGGCGACCAGCCGGAGGCCCTGTGGGGTCGCGCCGCCACGCTGGCGTTGGCCAGCCGCTGGGACGAGGCATTCGCCCAGTACGACGCCGTGCTGCGCCTGCGCACGGGGCTGGTGCCGCTGCGGCGCGACTATGCGATCGACCTGCTGCGCGCCGGCCGCGTCGAGGCGGCTCGTGCCCAGGTGAAGGAAGCGCTGCTGCTCGACCCCATCGACCCGGACCTGCTCGCCCTGCGGGCCTGGCTGGCGCTGGCCGGTGGGGACGCCACGACCGCGCGCCGCGACAGCGCCGAGGCCTTGCAGCGCGGCGCCTGGAGTGACCTCGCGGTCATCGTCCATGCTGCGGCGCTCCGGGCGCTGGGGCAGGCCGAGGCCGCTCAGGCGCTGCTGGCGCCCCTGCGCGAGCGCATCGCAAGCGGCACGCCGCCACGGTACGTGTACCGGCCGGAGAAGTCCGGCTGGTTCTCGGTCCATGAGCTGCCGGCCAGCGAGCGGCGCGTGATGGCGCTGCTGCTGCCGTGAAGACGCTGCTGCGCCGGCTGGAGGCCGCTCACCTCAACGGGATGAGCGTGGCGCTGGGTGTTGCGGCCACGCATGCGCTGGTGGGGGCCGCGTTCGGCGATACGGCGGGCCTGGCCGCCGTGGGCGGCGCCGTGTGCGCGAGCCTGACTGACGTCCCCAATCCGCCGCAGCGCGTGCTGCCCCGTGTGCTGCCGGCGGCCGCCGCTGCCGCGCTGGTGACCTTGCTGATCGGCCTGACCGATGGCTCGCTGGCGCTGACGGTGTTGATGATCGCGGCCGTGAGCTTCGTGTCGCTGATGACCCTGGCCTGGGGGCTGCGCGCCGGGCCGCTGTCCTTCGCGCCGGTGCTGGCGATGGTGTTCGCCATGGCCTGGGACCGCACGGCCGGTGCGGCCTCGCCGTGGGCGCACGCCGGCTGGGTGGGGCTGGGCGGCTGTGTCTACGCGCTCTGGGCCCGTGGGGCTGCGGTGGTGCTGCGCCACCGTCTGCGCGAACTGGCACTGGCCCAGGCGCTGCGCGCCACCGTGCAACGGCTGCGTTCGCGCGCCCAGCGCATCGCGCTCGCCGTCAGCGCCGACGAGGCGCGCATCCGTGCGTCCATCGCCGACGACGTGCAGCTGGCCGACGCGCTGCAGGCCGCGCGCGACCAGGTCTTTGCCGCCCGCCGCTCGCCGCGCAGCCGGCGGCAGACCGATCTCGTGCTGGGCCTGATCGAGCTGCGCGACCTGCTGCTGGCCAGCCGGCTCGACACCGAGCTGCTCGGCCAGGACTTCCCCGGTCGCCAGTGGCGCGCGGCGCTGGCCGACACGCTGCGCCATCTGGCCGACGTGCTCGCGGCACTGTCCGAGACGCTGGTGTCTGGCGCGCCGCTGCCCGAGGTGTCCGCCGAGGCATGGCGGTCGCAACTCGCCGCACGCCTGGCGGAGGTGACGCCGCCCCCGGGCGACTCCCGCGTGCATGTCGTGTCGGCCCTGCAATCGCGACTCGGGCACATGCTGGACGATGTGAGCGCCATGGTGGCCCGGCAGGCCGCTGCGGACGACCCGGACACGCCGTGGACGCCCGAGCGGCTGGCACCTTTCGTGTCACCCGAGGGCTGGCCGCTGGCCGCGCTCAAGCCGCACCTGACGCTGCAGTCGGGCGTCATGCGGCATGCGCTGCGCTCGGCACTGGCGCTGTCGCTGGCCTACACCCTGGGGGCCTTCCTGCCGTGGGCGGCTCACCCGTTCTGGCTGATGCTGAGCGTGGCGGTCGTGCTGCGCGGCAACCTGGAGCAGACGCTGTCGCGCCGCAACGAGCGGATCATCGGCACCGTGCAGGGCTGCCTGCTGGTGCTGCTGCTGGCGCACGTGGAGTGGGTGCCGCTCCTGAGCCTGTGCTTCATCGCCGCCGTGGGCACGGCCCATGCCTACGTGAACCGCCGCTACCGGGTGGCCGCGACCGCGGCCACATTGATGGCTCTGCTGCAGCCGCTGATGCTCGCGCCCGGCAGCGACCCGGCCGTCGTCGAGCGACTGGCCGACACCGTCATCGGCGCCGGCCTGGCATGGCTGTTCAGCTTCGTGCTGCCTTCGTGGGAGCGCGCGGCGCTGCCGCGGCTGGCGGCGCAGTTGCGGGGCGCACTGGCGCGGCACGCGGGCAACATGCTGCGCTGGCGGCCGGCGCTGGAGGACCAGCTCGCCCAGCGCCTGAGCCGCCAGCAGGCCTACAGCGCGCTGGCGGCGCTCGCCGCAGCCGCCCAGCGCACCCGCGTGGAGCCCGAGCGCGTGCGCCTGCCGGACACCGAGATCGAATCCGCACTGAGCCACGGCTACCGCCTGATGGCCCTGCTCGGGGCCGTGCAGCAGCAGGTGCAGCGCCGGGGCGACCGGCTGGATGCGTCGCGCGCCGAACCCGCGCTGGCCGAGGCGCGCGACGCCTGCGTGCGCGCCCTGAAAGGCGAGGCGACCGCAGACCTGCCGGTTGAGCCGCCAGACGCCGATGCCGGCGCCTGGCCCGAACACGTCGGCCAGCACGACCTCACCCCCTGGCTGCTGCGCCGCCTGCGCCTGTGTCGCCGCGAGGCGCGCGAACTCGTCACCGCCCTTCATCAACTTCAACCCCCTGCAGGAACCTCCTCATGAGCATCCAGACCCGTGCTGCCGTCGCCTGGAAGGCCGGCGCCCCGCTGACCATCGAAACCCTGGACCTGGAGGGCCCGCGCGACGGCGAGGTGCTCGTCGAGGTCAAGGCCACCGGCATCTGCCACACCGACGAATACACGCTCTCCGGCGCCGACCCGGAAGGCCTGTTCCCGGCCGTGCTCGGCCACGAGGGCGCAGGCGTCGTGCTGGAGAGCAAGGTGCCTTGGCTCAAGCCGGGCGACCATGTCATCCCGCTCTACACGCCCGAGTGCCGCGAGTGCAAGTTCTGCCTGAGCCGCAAGACCAACCTCTGCCAGGCCATCCGCGCCACGCAGGGCAAGGGCCTGATGCCCAACGGCACCTCGCGCTTCAGCCTCAACGGTGACCCCATCTTTCACTACATGGGCACCAGCACCTTCTCCAACCACATCGTCGTGCCGGGCATCGCGCTGGCCAAGATCCGCCCGGACGCGCCCTTCGACAAGGTCTGCTACATCGGCTGCGGCGTGACGACCGGCGTCGGCGCGGTGCTGTTCACGGCGAAGGTGGAGGCGGGCGCGACGGTCGTGGTGTTCGGCCTCGGCGGCATCGGCCTGAACGTGATCCAGGGCGCCAAGATGGTGGGCGCCGGCCGCATCATCGGCGTGGACATCAACCCGGCCCGCGAAGCCATGGCCCGCCGCTTCGGCATGACCGACTTCGTGAACCCGAAGGACGTCGCCAACATCGTCGACCACATCGTGCAGATGACCGACGGCGGCGCCGACTATTCCTTCGAGTGCGTGGGCAGCGTGCAGCTGATGCGCCAGGCGCTGGAATGCACGCACAAGGGCTGGGGCCGCAGCATCATCATCGGCGTGGCCCCGGCCGGCGCCGAGATCTCGACCCGCCCCTTCCAGCTCGTCACCGGCCGCAAATGGGAAGGCTCGGCCTTCGGCGGCGCCCGCGGCCGCACCGACGTGCCCAAGATCGTCGACTGGTACATGGAAGGCAAGGTCAACATCGACGAGCTGATCACGCACAAGCTCAAGCTGGAGCAGATCAACGAGGGCTTCGAGCTGATGCGCCGGGGCGAGTCGATCCGCTCGGTGGTGGAGTTCTGAACCGGCGCGGGCCTGACCGGGCCCGGTCGCAGTGCGCAGCGGTCAATCCACCTGCAGCACCTCGAAGTTCAGTCGCTGCGGTGGCACCTCGACGGACACGTCGTCGCCCACGCACTTGCCCAGCAGCGCCTGGCCGAGCGGCGCGTCGGCGCTGATCACCTGCACCGCCTGATCGCCGCAGGCCAGCTTCATGCTGCCGCCGGCCGGGCCGAGGAACACCCATTGCCGGCGGTCATCGTCATCGACGAGGCAGACCCGGGCACCGAGCTGGATGCCCTGGCCGGCGTCGTAGGGGCAGGGGCGAAACTGCTGCCACTGGGCCAAGGCCTGCCGCATCGCCTGTGCCCGGCGGGCCTGGCCGGTGGCGAGGTAGGCCGCTTCCAGGCCGAGGGTGTCGTACTTGTTCTCGGCGATGTTTTCCTCGTGCGTCGCCGTCTCGTGGGCCGTGAGCGCGGCCTGCTCGGTCTGCTGCAGGTCGGCAGCGAGTCGGTCCAGCACCTGCTGCTGGAGCCAGCGTTTGTCGATCATGGCGGGTCGTCGGCGAGTGGCGGATGGCGTCGGTCAAGCGGCGCCCGAGGTCGGCCACGGGCCTGACAGGTGGCCGTTCCACGGCAGGAACAGGAAGCCCCCCGAGGCATCTTGCAGGGCCCCTTGGACTTCCATCAGCGTGTTGATCTCGTCGAGCGCCTCGCCCAGGTTCGAGATCTGGATCTCGAAGCGCTCGCTGCACCACGACAGCTCGGCCTCGTACGCGGTGCCCGATCCGATCTCGATCGCCTCCCGCGGCACGTGCGGGCCGGTCACCCATCGGACCGCGAAGGAGGGGCTGCCCGGGCGGTGGACGACCAGGTGCGTCGAGGTCTTCACGACGGTGAGACCGCAGGCCTGGAGCGATGCCGCTGCGGTGTCCAGCGTGGCCCGGCCCGGCCGGAGGAAGACTGCACAGGTGTCTGACATGAGGGGCGAGGGGTTGCCGCCAGGAGTCTAGCCATGGGGTGCGGCGCCGGGGCGGGATGGGGAGACCGTCCCTAGTTTCAGGGGATGGGGTGCGGGGCCAGAGACCTCGCAGATTGCGGGGTGAAGGTCATTTCGTGTCGCACAGAGGGCGGTTCGAGATCCTGGGCGTGCGTTTCAGCGCCCGCGCGGCGGCCATCGGGCCGGCGTCGAAAGAATTTTCGGGTCCACATCCCGTGGTCATCCGGCAGCACGCGCAGCCGCGCCGGAGCAACCTCCCCCACAACTTGGATCAAGGTCCCCCGATGAAATTGAAGATGGCTTTCCTGGCGCTTGCCGCCTTTGCGTCGCTGCCGGCCCTGGCCGACGACAACAACCGCGGCAGCTATGTCGGTGTCGATCTCGGCAGCACGCAATTCAAGGTGAATGGTCTCGGAAGCGAGCGCAGGCTCAGCCTCGGCGCCTCCTTCGGCTACCAGTTCAACGAGAACTTCGCCTTGGAGAACCAGATCCGCCGCCTCGGCAGCTGGAAGATCGACTCCGGCATCCGTGCCAATGCCGACAGCATCAACCTGTC
The DNA here is from genome assembly GCA_003963005.1 of Burkholderiales bacterium. GTDB lineage: Bacteria > Pseudomonadota > Gammaproteobacteria > Burkholderiales > Burkholderiaceae_C > Pelomonas. The sequence goes on along the minus strand of RXJW01000102.1, from coordinate 16,344 downwards.
CCTGATCGGCAAGGTGCCCCTGAACAAGGAGTTCTCGCTGTACGGCCGGCTTGGTGTCGCTCGCAACACCGTGTCGGTGGGCTACACCAACCTGAGCATCGCGGCGAGCCAGACCAAGGCGGTGCTGGGGCTGGGCGGTGAATATCGCTTCGACAAGAACTTCAGCCTGCGCGCCGAATACGCCAACCTCGGCAGCACCCAGCTCGGCGACAAGAGCCTGGGCGTCGACCCGGTCAAGATCAAGGTTCAGCAGCTGACCGTGGGTCTCAACTACCGGTTCTGATGGCGGCCTGCCGGCGGGCGCGCCCGCCGGCATCCACGCATCAGCGGGTCGAGCGATAGGGCTCGTCCTCCACGATGAAGTCCTGCTCGCGCATCGCGTCCGCCACCCAGTCCTCCACCGCCGGATGGGCGAGCAGGGCATCGCGGTAGCCGGCTGACGCGTCGGACAGCGGCAGGCTGAAGCGGCTGAGCCGCACGGCCACCGGCGCGAAGTAGGCGTCGGCCGCGCTGAAGGCGCCGAACAGGAAGGGCCCGCCGCTGCCGGCCAGTGCATCGGCCCAGGCGGCGTCGATGCGGGCCACGTCGGCACGCAGCGCCGCATCCTCGGCCCAGAGCCGGGCGCCCACGTCCGGGAAGAAAGCCTCGATGTTCATCGGGCACACGGTGCGCAGCCGCGTGAAGCCGGCGTGCATTTCCGCGCACAGGCTGCGGGCACGAGCCCGGTCGCGCGGGGCACGCGGCCAGATGGCCTGCTCGGGATGGCGATCGGCCACGTACTCCGCAATGGCCAGCGTGTCCCACACCGCGAAGCCGTCGTCCTCGATCAGCACCGGCACTCGCCGCGTGGGCGACACGGCGCCGATGGTGCGGTGCCAGGCCGACCCCTCGCTGAAGTCGAAGCGCAGCTTGACCTCCTCGAACGGAATGCCGAACGCGGTCAGCAGCACGCCGCTGCGCATGGACCACGACGAGTAGTTCTTGTTGCCGATGTAGAGCTTCAAAGGGCCTCCCTTGCCATGAAGGCCGAGCTTAGGGCCGTGCCGCGCGTTCAGTGTTGAGCAATCCGCAAGGGATCAATGCCTGGCGCGCCAGGCATCCAGGCGTGACACGCCCCCGCCCGAGCCCAGGTAGGTGGGCAGCACCGCCTCCAGCGAGGCCGGCGTGATGCCGAGCTCGGCGAGGCCGGGTAGCCGGCCGCTCGCCACGTTGGGCACGCTCAGCGAGCCGAGGTTGTCGCGCGACATCAGTGGCTCGCCCGGCAGGCATTCCATCGCCAGCGCCTGCAGCGTGGCGAGCGGCCCGGGCAGGGGCAGCACGGGACGCGGGTGCCCGGCGACCTGGCCCGCCAGGCGCACCAGGTCGCCCAGTGTCAGCACGCGCGGGCCGGCGATCTCGTAGGTCTGGCCGATGGCCTCGCGGCTCAGCAGCACCTGGGTCAGCGCGCGGGCCACGTCCTGCACCCACACCGGTTGCAGTTGGGCTGACGCGCCCGCCAGCGGCATCAGCGGGAACAGGCCCTGCAGCCGGGCAAACAGGTTCACGCTGGCGTCGCCCTCGCCGAAGATGAGCGACGGCCGCACCAGCGTCAGCGCGAGGTCGTGGGTCTGCGCCGCGACTTGCAGCACGGCCTCGCCGGCCGCCTTGCTGCGCAGGTAACGCGACGGGGCCTGGTCGCCGACACCCAGCGCACTGACATGCACCAGTCGGCGCACCGGGCTGCCGGCGAGTGCCGCGGCGATGCGCCGGGGCAGCTCGACATGCACATGCTCGAAGGCGGCCGCGCTGCCTTGCAGGATCGCGATCAGGTTGACCACGGCGTCATGCCCGGGCACGAGGCGCGGCAGGTCGTGGAAGACATCGGCCTGCACCACCGTCACGCCCGGCAGGCTCTGCACCGACTTGCCGTGGGCGAGTCGGCGCGTGGGCACCGTGATGCGCACGTCGGCGCCGAGCTGGCGCGTCAGCTGCTCGCACAGCGCACGGCCGACGAAGCCGCTGCCGCCCAGGATCAACACTGACAGACTCATGACTTGGCCTCTCCCGCCGCTGCCGGCGGCACATCGCTGACATCACCGCCGCGCGCACCCGCGGGGCCCACACTGGTGCCCAGCCGCTCGCGCAGCGACGTGGCCGGCAGGCCCATCACCTGGGCGTAGACCGCGCCACCGATCAGCACCTTGCGGACGTAGTCACGGGTCTCGTTGAACGGAATGTTCTCCGCCCAGATCGCGGCATCCAGCACGGGGCCGTCCCGCCAGCGGGCAGGGCGCCCCGGGCCGGCGTTGTAGGCCGCAGCAGCCAGCGCCTGCGCGCCGTCGAAGCGGTCGAGCACGAGCTTCAGGTATTGCGTGCCGATGCGCAGGTTGAAGTCGCGGTCGTGCATGCGTTCGGCCGAGTAGTCCAGGCCGACCTTGCGCGCCGTCCAGCGGGCCGTGGCGGGCATGACCTGCATCAGACCGGCCGCGCCGACGTGCGAGCGCGCATCCAGCACGAAGCGGGACTCCTGGCGGATGAGGCCGTAGACGTAGGCGGCATCCACGCCGGCCGCCTGCGCCTCGCGCTGCAGCTCGGCGCGGTGGGGCAGCGGGTAGCGCTGGGCGATGTCGATCTCGGCCTTGGTGCGCTCGCTGGTATTGATGCAGCGGTCCCACACCTCGCGGTCGCAGGCCTCCTGGGCGGCGGCCAGCAGCGCGCGGTCGTTCATGCCGCGCAGCGAGAAGTTCCATTCGCGCACGCCTTCGTTGCGCAGGCCCAGGTCGATGAGCTGCAGCGCACGGGCGAGGCCGGCGTGGCTGCGCGCAGCGCGGCGCTCGTCGGCGGTGAGGGGGGCCGGAGCGGGCGGCAGCGGCGTGGGCAGCGCGATTTCTTCGGCGGCGAGGCGGCCGAAAAAGTTCAGCGTGGCACCCGGCGACCCTGTCGCCAGGGCGGTGAGCTGGGCGCGGGCGGCAGCCTGATCGCCTTGCAGGCGCGTGGCACGGGCCTTCCAGTAAACCCAGGCCGGATCGCGCTGCTCGTTCGGCGACATGCGTTCAATGGATCGCAGCGCCAGGGTCGGTGACTTCGCCCGCAGCGCGGCGCGCGCGGCCCAAGCGAGGGCTTCGTCCGTCCAGGTGAGGTCAGGGGCCAGCTTCTCAGCGCGTTCGTAGGCCGCGACGGCACCGTCTTGCAGGCGCAAGGCTTGTTGGCGGCCGACCTGCACCCAGACCCAGGCCTGCAGGTCGTCTGGCAGCCGGCTCCACTTCTCGCGCAGCAGGGAGCCGGCCTGGTCGGGGTCGTTGGCCGCCACGCGGGCCAGGGCTAGGGCCGTCAGTTCGGCGAAGGGGCGCGGAGCGCTGCGGGCTACGCGCGTGAGGTAGCGGCCGGCGTTGTCCTGCAGCGCGGCGAACTGTTGTTCGACCACCTTGTCGTTGAGCAAGGCCACCGCCTGGCGAGCAGCGCGCGGGCGCGATTGCTCGGCGGCGTTGCGCGCTCGGGCCCAGAGCGTGTCGTGCTTGAAAGCACCGGCGTCGACCATGGCCGTGGCGAGTTGGTTGCAACCGTCATCGCCGTCCTTCTGGGCGAACCAGGCTGCCCGAGCGGCTTCGGGTGCCACCTTGGTGCCGGCGAGGTGATCGGCCAGCAGCGCGTAACAGGCGACCTCGCGGTCGTCGCGCATCTGGTAGCTGGCATGGTCACGCCGGAAATTGGCCCAGTCGCGGCGGCGGCCGAGCTCCAGCAGCCAGTCGTTGCGAAGACGGTCCTCGACGTAGCTGCCGGCGTATCGGGCGTAGAAGGCGTCCATCTCGGGCTGGCGCACTTCGGCCAGGCGCGCATTCAGCTCGAAGTAGTCCACCCAGCCGGCCAGCGGATGGCTCTGGCTTCGGGCGGTGTCGGCCAGCGTGGCCAGGCGCTTGCGGTCGCGCTTGACCCAGGCCTCGCGGGCCTGCACGACCAGGTCGGTGTCCGGCGTCGGTGCCGCCATCACGACGGGGCTGGTGCCGCCCAGGCTGAGCGCGAACAGCGCCGCCGTCCACCGCTTGCGGCTGAAGATCTCCCGAACGCCCCTGCTCATGTCTGTCGATGCCCGTGTGTACTGCCTGGCCGGTCAATTTACCCCAGGCCATGCCCGGGCGAGGCCCTGGGGGCGTTCACCTGGACCTTGGGGCGGGTCGGGCCCACGTCTTGGCTCCAAGATGCCCGGGTGCCGGCAGCCTGGGCGCTGCCGGCGTGGCAATGCCGCCCGAACGCTGCGTAAGGGCATGCCGCGCCCGGGCGGCACCCTAGGTTTTAATCGGGCCTCCTGGATGACGTCCGTGCCCGATGCCCGACCCCATTGCCCCCGACCGAAGCACCCTGCGCCGCAGCCTGCTGGCCGCACGGCGTGAGTTTGCGGCGTCTCCGGCCTTCAGCGGCGCTCAGGCCGCATTGCTTCAAGCCTTGGGGCCCTTGCTGGATCAGCTCGAGCCGGAGTTGCTCGGCGTGTATTGGCCGCTGTCGGGCGAGTTCGATCCGGGCGCCTGGGCCGGGCCGCGCGCATTGCCGCATGCTCGTCGCGAGCCGCCGTCGATGCAGTACCGGCGCTGGGACGGCAGCGAGCCCACGGCGAAGGACGACTGCGGCATCCTGACCGCCAACGGCGCGGTGGCCGTGCCCGACGTCGTGCTGGTGCCTTGCGTGGGCTTCACGCGCGAGGGCTTTCGGCTCGGCTACGGCGGCGGCTACTTCGACCGCTGGCTGGCCGAGCACCCCGGCGTGACGGCCGTCGGCCTGGCCTGGTCGGGCGCCGAGACCCGTTTCCCCGTCGAGGCGCATGACCGCCCCTTGACCCTCATCCTCACCGAGCGCGAGCTCATCGCCCCCGACTGAAAGGCCCCCGCACGATGCATGAAGGCATGACCCTGATCTCGACGCTGGCGGCTGCCTTCGGTCTGGCCCTCGTGCTGGGGCTGCTGGCGCAGTGGGCGCGCCTGCCGGCGCTGGTGGGCTACCTGCTCGCCGGCGTGCTGATCGGGCCCTACACGCCGGGCTTCGTGGGCGACGTGCATCTGGCACAGCAGTTGTCCGAGGTGGGCGTCATGCTGCTGATGTTCGGCGTGGGCCTGCACTTCTCGGTCAGCGACCTGATGTCGGTGAAGGGCATCGCGCTGCCCGGGGCCATCGTGCAGATGGGGGCAGCCACCGCGATGGGCGCTGGCCTGGCGCACTACTGGTGGGGCTGGGACGTGGGCGCGTCGCTGGTGTTCGGCCTGGCCTTGTCGGTGGCGAGCACGGTCGTGCTGCTGCGGGCGCTGGAGTCTCGCGAGCTGCTGCACACCGGCAACGGTCGCATCGCGGTCGGCTGGCTGGTCGTGGAAGACCTCGCCATGGTGCTGGCGCTCGTGCTGATGCCGGTGCTTGGCGGCAAGGGCGAAGGGGGTGACAGCGGCAACCTCGCCGTCACCATCGTCACGACGCTGCTGGCCGTGGCGGCGTTCGTGGCCGTGATGCTGATCGCCGGGCGGCGGCTGCTGCCCTGGCTGCTCTGGCAGGTCAACCGCACCGGCTCGCGCGAGCTGTTCACGCTCGCCACCGTGGCGGCGGCCGTGGGCCTGGCCGTGGGCGCGGCGGCGCTTTTCGGCGTTAGCGTGGCGCTGGGGGCTTTCTTCGCCGGCCTCGTGCTGCGCGAGTCGGCCTTCAGCGAGCGCGCCGCGCACGAGAGCCTGCCGCTGCGCGATGCCTTCGCGGTGCTCTTCTTCGTGGCGGTCGGCATGCTGTTCGACCCCAAGATCCTTCTCCAGCAGCCGCTGGCGGTGCTGGCCACCGTGGCGGTCATCCTGGTCGGCAAGACGATCGCTGCCGGCGCACTCGTGCTGCTGTTGCGCTACCCGCTGTCCACCGCGCTCACCGTGGCGGTGAGCCTCGCGCAGATCGGCGAGTTCAGCTTCATCCTGCTGGGCCTGGGCCAGAGCCTGGGCCTGGTGCCGGCCGAGGCGACCAGCCTGGTGGTGGCGGGCGCCATCGTGTCGATTGCGCTGAACCCGCTGCTGTTCTCGGGGGTGGAGCCGCTGCGGCGCTGGGTGCTTGCGCGCTCGGCCTGGGCGCGCCAGCTCGAAGCGCGGGACGACCCACTGGCCGAGCTGCCCGCCGACACGCCCAGCACCTCGCTCGCCGGGCAGATCGTGCTGGTGGGCCACGGCACGCTGGGCACGGCGCTGCACACCTTGCTGGGCGACCGGCCGGTGGTCGTCATCGACCGGGACCGCGACGTCGTGGAGCAGCTGCGTGCGAGCGGCCAGGCCGCCGTGCTGGGCGACGCCGCCGAGGCCATGACCCTCGTGCAGGCCCATATCGCCCACGCGGCCTGGCTTGTCGTGGCCCTGGCCGATGTGGGCGGCGTGCCGGCCTTGCTGGCCCTGGCGCGCGAGCTCAATCCGCAACTGCGCTGCGCGGTGCTGGCGCACACCGACGAGGAGGAGCACTGGCTCGCCGAATCGGGCGTGAGCCACGTGCTGCGTTCACAACACGCGCTCGCGGAGGCGCTGGCCAGGGTGGTGTCGGCGTGAGGAGGCTCACACCCCCGCCAGCTGCTCACGCGTGATGGCAGCCTGCGCCCGCACCCAGTCGGTGAACTGCTGCACTTCCGGTCGGCGGGCGGCATTCGGCCCGGTGATCAGCCAGTAGCTGAACGGGCTGCCGAGCCGACCGGCCTTGCCGAAGGGCTCCACCAGTTCGGCGCGCTCCAGGTGTTCGTGCACCAGCGGCAGCCGGGCCAGCGCCACGCCCTGGCCGGTGAGCGCGGCCTGCACCTGCTGGTAGGTGAAGTTCATGTACAGCCAGCGGCGCGGCTGCAGATCGGACTCGCCCTGGGTGGTGAGCCAGCGGCGCCAGCTCAGGTACTCCGCGCTCGGGCGGGGGTCGTCCTCCTCGGCGAGCGCGTGGCCGGCGAGGTCGGCCGGGCGGCGCAGCGGCGCGGGCGGCTTCTTCAGGTACCAGGGGCTGACGCAGGGCGACAGCAGCTCCTCGAACAGCTGCTCGGCGTCCGCCGGCACCGAGGGCGCATCGTCGTAGCGCAGGGCCAGGTCGCTCTCGCCGTCGTCCAGGTCGACCTTGCGGTCGTAGGCCGACACGCGGATGTCGATGTCCTCGTGCGCCCGCTGGAAGGCCTCCAGTCGAGGGATGAGCCACAGCGATGCGAACGACGCGAATGTGCTGACATTGATGACCCGCCGCCCGCGCGTGCGGCGGATCTGGCGCACGGTCTGGTCGAGTTTGGACAGCACCGCCACTGCGGTCGGCAGCAGCACGGCCCCGTCGACCGACAGCTCCACCTTGCGGGTGCCGCGCAGGAAGAGCGTGCAGCCGATTTCCTCCTCCAGCGACTGGATCTGCCGGCTGATGGCCGACTGGGTCAGGCTCAGCTCCTCGGCCGCGGCGCGGAAGGACAGCAGCCGCGCCACGGCCTCGAAGGCGCGCAGGGGGCCGACCGAGAGCGGCCGTTGCCGGATGGGTTGATTCATGAGCGGATGGTATCAATCCGAGCCGAGGACTCATTGGACCGTTCTGGGTGATATCAGGAGAATCCCTGACATCAACGCAGGAGCAACATCATGAGCGATGCGCAATCCACATGGCATCTGGACGGCGGCCGGGCCCTGACCCTGGCCGCGGGCGCCGAGGCGCGCCGCTTGTCGGTCGCGCGCGGCCGGGTCTGGCTGACGCTGTCCGGCACGACCGATCAGCCGGCCGAGGACACCTGGCTGGAAGCCGGCCAGGCCGTGGCGCTGGCGCCGGGCCAGGTGGCGGTGCTGGAAGGCTGGCCGGCGGCCGACTTCGAGCTGCTGGTGCCGCCCACGGCCGTGGCCTCACGCCCGGCGCGGGCGGGCCGGCGCTTTCTTCTGGGCGGCGCGCTGCTGAGCCGCTGACCTTCGGGCCGCGGTCGCCGCGGCCTTGGCCGCCTTCGCATTGGCTGCGCGCAGCGCCGCCTCCAGCGCCAGGCGCGCCCACGGCAGCATCAGCGGCGGCGATTCCAGCGCCTCCTCGGGTGGGCGGCGGTAGCTGGTGATGACGTCTTCGCCGTCCTTCGGAAACGTGAAATGCGCGCAGCCCGCCGCGTCGAAGCGGGTGCGGTTCACGTCATCCGACTTCAGGAACAACTGGCCGTCATCGATGATCGCCACGAACAGGCCGTCGATGTAGAGCCCCTGGCCACCGAACATGCGCCGCACGCGCACCGGCCCGAGCGGCGACAGCATCTCGATGCAGAGTTCGGTGAAGGCATCCGGCATGCGAGCGACTGTAAGCTCCGGGGTCATGGACGCCAACGACCGCGCCGCGCTGCGGCACAAGCTGATCGAGCAACGCCTGAACCTGCCGGACCGCCTCGCGCGCGCGGCCGATCTGCAGGAGGTGTTGCGGGTGTGGCTCCTGCGTCGCAAGGAGACCACGATCGGCGCCTACTGGCCGATCAAGGGCGAGTTCGACCCGCTGCCCGCGCTTTACCGTTGGAGCGAGGACCACCCCGAGCGCCGCATCGGCCTGCCGGTGGTCGACAAGGTGCACCGCACGCTGCGCTTTCACGTCTGGTACCCCGGCTGCCCGATGGAGGAAGACGCCTTCCACATCCCGAAGCCGAAAGACACGGAGGAGTTCCAGCCGCAGCTGATGCTCGTGCCCTGCCTGGGCTTCGGGCCGTGCGGCCTGCGGCTGGGCTACGGCGGGGGCTTCATGGACCGCACGCTGTCCGAGATGCAGCCGCGGCCGGCGGCGGTGGGCATCGGATACGCGCATGGCTTCCTGCCGTTGTTGAAGGCGAGTGCGCTGGATGTGGCGCTGGATGCGATGTTGACGGAGGAGGGGGTGGTGTGGGATCGGGAGGGGTGATGGGGCGCGGCACTGCGCTGTTGGGTTTTGGTGGCTTTTGCATGGCGCCTTAGCGCCTCGATGCACCGTGCCGGGAGTCCCGCCCGGCAGCGGGGTAACTTTCTTCTGCTGCGCCAGAAGAAAGTCACCAAAGAAGAGGCGCTGAACCGCAAGTCGACCAGAGCCTGCGAAGGGCGGCGCGCGAAAACGTGCGCTCGGATCCTCAGCCGAAGCGACCCGCTGCGCTCTCGCTGCTGTCCTTGTCACGGCCCGAACTCACCCACCGTCCGTGCGCCTAACGTCGGCTGCACGCCGAACTCACGAGTTGAAAACAAGCGCCGTCGACGGCGCGTCGTGGCGTGTGGTGCATTTCTTGGTGAGCCCGGCGTGCAGCCGGCGTTTACCGGGGTGACGGTCCGATCAGTGACGCTCGTGACAGGGACAGCAGCGAGAGCGCAGCGGGTCGCTTCGGCGAACACCACGGGCGGAAGTTCTCGCGCGCGAGCCGTGCCGCGATCCCGCTGGTGTGCGGTTCAGCGCCTCTCTTTTGGTGACTTTTCTCTGGCGCAGCAGAGAAAAGTTACCCGCCCGCCGGGGCGGACTCCCGGCACGGTGCATCGAGGCGCTAAGGCTCCCAGCAAAAGCCACCCGCCACAACCGATTGCTCCACAATCCCACCGCTTTCAACACCCACCGCACAGACCATGACCAAGACCACCCTCACCCTCCTGGCCACCGCCGCCACCCTCCTCACCACCACCGCCCACGCCGCCCCCAAGGCCTGCGATGAACTCAAGTCCGAGATCGCCGCCAAGCTCGACGCCAAGGGCGTGAAGGGCTACGAGATCACCGCGGTGGAGAACGACAAGGTCGGCGACGCCAAGGTCATCGGCAGCTGCGACGGCGGCACCAAGAAGCTGACCTACGTCCGCAAGTGAGGCCCCGCCGATGAGCGCACCGTCCCTGTACCTGGACCACCTCGCCACGCTGCAGCGCCAGGCTGACACCGCGCTGGCGCGCACCGGCCACGATGCGCTCGTCATCGCCGCCGGCATCGAGAAGTACGCCTTCCTCGATGACCGGCCCTACCTCTTTCAAGCCAACCCGCACTTCAAGCACTGGCTGCCGCTGACGAACCACCCGCACTCGTGGATCGCCGTGCGGCCGGGCCACAAGCCTCGGGTCGTCTACTACCAGCCGCACGACTACTGGCATGTGCCACCCAGCGCACCCAGCGGCGAGTGGGTCGATGCGGTGGACCTCGTCATCATCCGCGAGCCCGAGCAGGCCGCACCGGCGCTGGCCGACATCGTCACGAATCACACCGCCATCCTGGGCGAAGCCGACGCCGCGCTGCCGGGTGTGGTGCCCAACAACCCCGAGCGGCTGCTGAACCTGCTGCACTGGGCCCGTGGCGTGAAGACGCCCTACGAGCTGGCCCAGATGCGCGCCGCGCAACGCCGCGCCGTGCCAGGCCACCTCGCCGCGCGCGAGGCCTTTCTGCGCGGCGAGAGCGAGGCGGGCATCCACCGTGCCTACCTGCGGGCCACCGGCCACACCGACCGCGACCTGCCCTACACCAACATCATCGGCCTGAACGAGCATGCCGCGGTGCTGCACTACCAGTACCAGGACGAGGAGGCGCCCGCCGACTCGCGCAGCTTCCTCATCGATGCCGGCGCCCAGGTGGCGGGTTATGCGAGCGACATCACCCGCACCTGGGTGGCGCCGGGGCATGACGACTTCGCCGCGCTGATCGCGGCGATGGAGCGCGAACAACTGGCCCTCGTCGACGAAGTGCGCGAGGGCGTGGACTACCGCGACATCCACCTCAGCACCCACCGCCGCGTGGCCCGCGTGCTGCGGGAGGCTGGCGTGGTGCGCCTGAGCGAGGAAGCGATGGTGGCCGAAGGGGTCACCAAGCCCTTCTTCCCGCACGGCATCGGCCACCTGCTGGGCCTGCAAGTGCACGACGTGGGCGGCTTCATGGCCAGCGAAGACGGCGGCGTGGCCGACAAGCCCGAAGGCCACCGCTACCTGCGGCTCACGCGCCCGCTGCAGGCTGGCATGGTGGTGACCATCGAGCCCGGGCTGTACTTCATCCCGATGCTGCTGGACGAACTGCGGGCCTCGCCGCATGCGGCCCAGGTCGACTGGGCAGCCGTCGAGCGGCTGTCACGCTTCGGCGGCATCCGCATCGAAGACGACGTGGCCTGTCGTGCGGGCGGCGAGCCGCCGGAGAACCTCACGCGAGACGCCTTCGCCGCCCTGGGCGCCTGATCCCGGGCTGGCCGGTTCAGGGCGCCTTGCGCGCGACCTAGTAGGTCGCGCCCTCGGGCCCGTAGCGTTCGCTGTGCGGCTGGTTCGCCGCCAGGCGGAACCGGTCGCCCGGCCGCAGGTGCTGCGCCGGGGCGTCTTCGATCGCCAGCCACATCTCTCCCTCGACCACCAGCGCCTCGGCCGCGAACGGGTGCGTGTGGCGCTCGACCACCGTGCCTGGCGCCCAGGGGCGCACCAGCACCTCGTCATGGCCAGCGGCGAGCATCTGCGTTCGGAAGGTCTCGAAGGAGGGCAGGGGCAAGGGATGTGGAGCGTCAGTCATGCCCGGCATGCTCGTGTCTTCCGGCAGGCGCGGCAAGAAGGAATGTCCGATGACAGCGATAGGCGCTATCGCGGACGGCGGATCACGGAAGTCCTTCGCCCGGAGATGACGAGCCACCGGCTTCGGCCAGCTCCTTGGTCATGTAGTGGCGCACGTGGCCACGGTCGAATCCTCCCAGCGCGCCAAATTGCCGGTAACCCAGTCGTTCGTAGAACGGGCGCGCCTGGAAGCTGAAGGTGTCCACCAGTGCGAAGCGGCAACCGCGCCGGACCGCTTCGGCTTCCGCGGCCAGCACGAGGCGGCGCCCCAAGCCTGTGCGGCGATGGGATGCCTCTACCCACAGAAAGGCCAGGTCGAGGCAATTCCAGTAGGTCTTGGCCGTCAGCCCGCCCACGATCCGGCCATTGCTCAAGCGGGCAAAGCTGCACAACGGCTGAACGTCGTGTGTTGTGAAAGCGGCATTGAAGGCGCGGGTCTGCGCGATCACAAAGGCCTCGTCGGCCTCGCTCGGGCAGTGGGTGGTCTCGATGTTCATGAGGCCAGCCTAGCGGATCACCTGGACGGCAGCATCATGCGACGAGACGGTGCTTCAACGCCTGATCGACGCGATCAGTCCCTCGCACGCCGCCTCCACCAGATCCAGCACCTCCTCGAACCCCGCGTCCCCGCCGTAGTACGGATCCGGCACATGCCGCTTGCCGGCCTGTGGCGCGTAGTCCAGCAGCAGCTTCAGCCGATGCCGTTCGCCGGGCGGGCAGAGCTTGGCGGCGCGGGCGATGTTGTCGCCGTCCATGCCGAGCACGAGGTCGAAGCGGGTGAAGTCCTCCGCCACCAGTTGCCGGGCGCGCAGGGCGCTGAGGTCGTAGCCGCGGCGCAGGGCGTGTTCCTGGGCCCGGTCGTCGGGCGGGGCGCCGACGTGGTAGCCATGGGTGCCGGCGGAGTCGACCTCCACGTGGCCCGCCAGCCCGGCGGCGGCCAGCTTGGCGCGCATGACGCCTTCGGCCGTCGGGCTGCGGCAGATGTTGCCCATGCAGAAGAAGAGGATGCGGCGTGTCATGCGCGCATTGTGGCCAGGCAGGGACGCGCGCCCCCCTGGCGCGCGGGCGCGAGGGGGCGCGGTCATGAGGGCGGCAGGCCTCAGGCGCCCGTCGAGGCGGGCACCGCGCGGTGCTACGCGATCAGAAGCGCCAGCCGAGGCCCACGCTGGCCAGCGTCGGGTTCACCTTGAACTTGCCGGCCGAGGCACCGTTGGAATAGACGGTCGTGCCCAGGCTGACCTTCTTCAGGTCGAAGTTCAGGTAGGTGCCCTTGCTGATCTCGACGTCGGCACCGACCTGGAAGGCGGCACCGAAGCTGTTGTGCTTGATGCCGGGCTTGAGCGCCGTGGCGACGGCCGGGGCGAATTCCACCGACGAGAAGTTCGTGTAGTTCACACCCGCACCGACGTAGGGGCGCACGGTGCCGGTCGGGTTGAAGTGGTACTGCAGCGTCAGCGTCGGCGGCAGGTGCTTGAGCGAGCCGATGGCGGTGCCGTTGGCGTAGATCGTGTGCTTTTGCGGGTAGGTCAGGATCAGCTCGGCCGCGATGTTCGGGGCGACGAAGTAGCTGAAGTCGACTTCCGGAAAGGTCTTGTTGTTGACGGACAGACCCAGGCCCGTGCTGTCCTTGTTGGCCGAATCCAGGTGCAGGGCACGCACGCGCACCAGCAGCGGGCCTTCGTCGGCGAAGGCGGGTTGCAGGGTGAGTGCGGCGGCAGCAAGGGCGGCAAGGCACAGGGTGGTCGAGAACTTCATGGTCAATGGCTCCTGGTGAATGGGTTGAAACCCGATGGAGCCATTGCAATCCGTCAGAGCGCGCCGGACTTTGAGGCAACACAAAGTCGCCCGGCGCCCCACCCGCGATCAGCGGGTGGTTTTGTGTTGCATCAAACTTGTGCGCCGAGGCCGAGGCGTTTGCACAACTCCAGCACCAGCGGCGACTGGTTGAGCGTGTAGAAGTGGATGCCCGGCGCGCCGCCAGCGATCAGCCGCTCGCACAGCCGCGTGATGACGTCCAGGCCGAAGGCGCGGATGCTGGCCGCGTCGTCCATGAAGCCTTCCATCTTCAGCTGCACCCAGCGCGGGATGTCGATGCCGTCGCGCTGTGCGAACTGCGCGATGCGGGCATAGTTGTGGAAGGGCATGATGCCCGGCACGATGGGCTGGGTGACGCCGAGCTTGCGGGCCTCCTCCACGAAGTGGAAGTAGGCGTCGGCATTGAAGAAGAACTGCGTGATCGCGCCGTCGGCGCCGGCCTTCATCTTGTCGGCGAAGTGCTGGAGGTCCTTCGCGGCGTAACGCTGCTGCGGATGGACCTCGGGGTAGGCCGCCACCTCGATGTGCCAGTCGGCGCCTTGCGTCTCGCGGATGAAGCTCACCAGCTCGGACGCATAGCGGAACTCACCTGCCGTGGCCGTGCCGCTCGGCAGGTCGCCGCGCAGGGCCACCACACGGTGGATGTTCTGCGCGCGGTAGGTGGCCAGGATCTCGGCGATGTTCTCGCGCGTCGAGCCCACGCAGGACAGGTGCGGCGCAGCCTCGAAGCCCGCCGCGGCGATGTCCATCACGGCCGACAGCGTCTTGTCCCGCGTGGAGCCGCCGGCGCCGTAGGTGACGCTGAAGTACTGCGGCGAGAGCTCGCCGAGCTGCTGCACGACGCCCTTGAGCTTCTCGACGCCCACCGGCGTGTTCGGCGGGAAGAATTCAAACGAAACGGCGGTGGTCATCGTGAGGCGTACAAAAAGAATTCGCGGTTGCCATCACCGCCGGTGATGGGGCTGTCGAAGTAATCCAGCACCTTCAGGCCCAGGGCCGTGCAGGCCAGGCGGGTGCGGGCTTCCAGGCGCGGGTAGTCGGCCTCGTCCTTGACCAGGCCGCGCTTGTCCAGCGCCTGAGGGCCGAGCTCGAACTGCGGCTTGATCAGCACCAGCAGGTGGCCGTGGGCCTCCAGCCAGGGCAGCAGCTCGGGCAGGCTGCCGATCATCGAGATGAAGCTCAGGTCGCCCACGATGAGCGGGAAGCCCCCCGTGGGTGCATGGGTGCGCAGGCCGTCGAGCTCGCGAACATGCGTGCCTTCCAGCGCCGTGACGCGTGCGTCAGCCAAAAGCCGCGCATGCAGCTGGCCGTGGCCGACGTCAAGGCCCACCACGTGGCGGGCACCGCGCACCAGCAGGCAGTCGGTGAAGCCGCCCGTGCTCTGGCCGACGTCCAGCACGGTGAGGTCCTTCACGTCGGCGCCGGTGCGGGCGAGCGCGCCTTCCAGCTTGAGCCCGCCGCGCGACACGTAACGCAGCTCCGCGTCGTCGGTGACGCGCAGCTGCGCGGTCTCAGGCAGGTCCTCGCCGGCCTTCTTCAGCACGGCCCAACCGGTGGGCGAGGCCCACTCGGCCACGCCGTGCTGGATGAGGCGCTGCGCCGCCGACCGCGTGGGCGCCAGGCCCTGGGCCACGAGGAGCTGGTCGGCGCGCATCGCCAGATCAGTACCGGTAGGTGTCCGGCTTGAATGGGCCGGCCTTGGTGACGCCGATGTAGGCGGCCTGCTCTTCGGACAGCTCGGTGAGCTGGGCATTGAGCGTGGACAGTTGCAGGCGGGCGACCTTTTCGTCCAGGTGCTTGGGCAGCACGTAGACCTGGCCGACTTCGTACTGGTCCTTGTGCGCGTACAGCTCGATCTGGGCGATGGTCTGGTTGGCGAAGGACGAGCTCATCACGTAGCTCGGGTGGCCCGTGCCGCAGCCCAGGTTCACGAGGCGGCCCTTGGCCAGCATGATGATGCGCTTGCCGTCCGGGAACACGACGTGGTCGACCTGGGGCTTGATCTCTTCCCAGCGGCACTTGGCTTCCAGCGCGGCGACGTCGATCTCGTTGTCGAAGTGGCCGATGTTGCAGACGATGCTGTTTTCCTTCATCGCCGCCATGTGGGCGTAGGTGATGACGTTCTTGTTGCCAGTGGCGGTGACGAAGATGTCGGCCTTGTCGGCGGCGTAGTCCATCGTGACGACGCGGTAGCCTTCCATCGCGGCCTGCAGCGCGCAGATGGGGTCGATCTCCGTCACCCAGACCTGGGCCGACAGCGCGCGCAGGGCCTGGGCCGAGCCCTTGCCCACGTCGCCGTAGCCGGCCACGACGGCAATCTTGCCGGCGACCATCACGTCGGTCGCACGCTTGATGCCGTCCACCAGGCTTTCGCGGCAGCCGTAGAGGTTGTCGAACTTGCTCTTGGTGACGGAGTCGTTCACGTTGATGGCGCGGAAGAGCAGGGAGCCCTTGGCGGCCATTTCCTTGAGGCGGTGCACACCGGTCGTGGTTTCTTCGGTCACGCCGATGATCTCGGCGCTCTTTCGGGTGTACCAGGTCGGGTCTTCCGACACCTTCTTCTTGATCGCGGCGAACAGGATGCGCTCTTCCTCGCTGCCGGGGTTGGCCAGCACGGAGAGGTCCTTCTCGGCCTTCTGGCCGAGGTGCATCAGCAGCGTGGCGTCGCCGCCGTCGTCCAGGATCATGTTCGGGCCTTCGCCGGCCGAACCGGCAACGCCGAATTCGAAGATGCGGTGCGTGTAGTCCCAGTAGTCTTCCAGCGTCTCGCCCTTGTACGCGAACACCGGCGTGCCCTCGGCGGCCAGTGCGGCGGCGGCGTGGTCCTGGGTGGAGTAGATGTTGCACGAGGCCCAGCGCACGTCAGCGCCCAGGGCTTGCAGCGTCTCGACCAGCACGGCCGTTTGGATGGTCATGTGCAGCGAGCCGGCGACGCGGGCGCCCTTGAGCGGCTGGCTGGCGGCGTATTCCTTGCGGATGGCCATCAGCGCCGGCATCTCGTGCTCGGCGATCTTGATTTCCTTGCGGCCCCAGTCGGCCAGCGACAGGTCCTTGACGATGTGGGCGGGG
>RXJW01000216.1 GCA_003963005.1 Burkholderiales bacterium | reverse complement strand
ACCGAATCCCAGGCGGGCTGCCCGCGAAGACGCCCGGAGGGCAGTCGATCCTCATCCAGCTGACGCGCACTGGCTGCCCGGGCACTACATGCCAGGTGAATGGCCTGGTCTACATGGCAGCGCCATTCACCCTGCCCCGGACTGGTACGACTCCGCGAGTGGACCTCGCACTGGCCGCAGTCGCAGCCATGGGCGGTTCCGGTGGCCTGTCCACGATAGCGACGCCTGGAACCATCAAGGGAGGCGCCGGATCAGAGCCCAATCCCCTCGGCAGTGTGGAGGGCGTTGTTGGCGCGTTCACCTATTTGGACAACGCCTTCTGGCTGCAGTTCGTCCGCATCAACGACACCAGAGATCCGAACCTTCAGGGCAATCTGACCGTAGGTGGCAATGGTCAGATCAACGGCACGCTTACCGTCAACGGGGCGACCGAGCTCAAGGGGAAGCTGGATGTGACCGGTGGCGACATCGCTGCAACTGGCCGTGTCGTGTCAAAGCAGGGCGGCTGTGAGCGAGTGGTGTTGGATCCAACCGGCGGGAGTATCAGCGTTCGGGACGGCGGATGCCTCGGCAAGATCGGGCTCGACGCGTCGAACAGCACCATCTCCGCGAACAACGCGGCCGGATCGGCGACGGTTCTTGCCCAGGGTGCTACGGGTGCAATTCTTCTTCGAGACGGCGCGACGACAACTCGCGTTCGCCTTGACGGCGCAAGCGGCCTTCTGGACGTCAACAGCAGCGCAGGAACATCGACTGTCCGTGTCGACGGCGCGGCGGGGCGAGTAACGACCCAGATCGCATCGCTCACTATTACCGCTGTGGCCAACACGGCATGCGGCGCCGGCTTCAGCAACGGCGACATGGTCCGGGACGCTGACGCGTCCGGCACGATCGTCTTGTGCCAAGCCGGTGTGTGGCGCAGGCCTGGCCTGACTCCGGGCACGGAGGGTGCTGGTTGTCCTTCGGACGGGATGCTCGGCCAGGACGGGACGGGCATTGCGTTGATCTGCCGCAGTGGGGCATGGGTCAATTTGAACAATCGGGTCACGCGCTCCGTCTTGATGAGCCGGTGGCTCGTTCTCGATGGCAACAGCGTCCCTCAGCCTGCATGCAGCGGCGCAACGCCGGCCATCCTGATCACTCCGGCGGATACCGGTGCCGATTACGCGGGCACTCCGCCGCGCAATCGCTTCACCGCGACGGTGTCAACGTCTGGTTCCAACTGGATCGTCCACCTGCAGCTCCAGGACTCGAGCGGAGTCACCTACAGCAACGCGTTCAACGGTGCCGCCTACAACTTCCAGGCGATTGCGCAGACGTTCTGCGACTACTCGAGTTGAACAAAGTACTTCCCCGCCAATGAGAAAGGCTGTTCGTATGACTACACAAAAAGGAATCGGGTGGGCAGGCCGGCTGCTACGCGGCATGCTGGCCGGTGTCTTGTCGGTGGCTGCGGGCTCCGCGATTGCGCAGGCAGCCGGCCAGCCATCTGGCGGCAGCGGTCCCAGCACAGGTCCTGCGACGGCAGCTACCGGCACTGGCGGCGTGGTGTCGAAGCCGGGCTTCACGTGCCAGCCGGGCTACATCTGGGATGCCAACGCTCCCTGGCTGGGTTGCAAGCTCCCGCCATCGAATTGCAGCGCGGGTACGGTCTCGTCGGGAGGCTGCTCTTACAGCCTCCCGTTTACCCTTCATGGGGCCTCGGTCTCCGCGAGCAACTCGGCGCCGGGCTACAGTGGGTCGTACAGCGCCGTTTGCAACAACGGCGCGTGGGCCTCTCCAAGTGTTAGCTGCAGCGCCTCAGCCTGCTCGTCGGGCACGGCGGTAGTCGGCGCCTGCACGTTTCCCCTGCCCAGTCTGGCCAGTGGCGCGTCCCAGATCGTCAGCACGTCGACTGCTGGCTACAGCGGCAGCGTGACCGCGACCTGTACTGCAGGATCCTGGTCGACGTCGAATCCGAGTTGCGTTCCTGGTGGTTGCAGTGGCGGAACGCTGGGGTGGTCGGTCGGTGCCGACAGCTGTTCTGGCACTGCTTCGTCGGTGGCCAGCGGTGGTTCGGTGGTCGTGACATCCAGCAACGGCAACAACGGATCTGCGTCGTTCAGCTGTTCAGCGGGATCATGGTTTGGGCCTTCGTCTGCCTCCTGTGCTGCTCCCGCTGTACCGGGGTGCTCGGGCGGTACTCTGAGTTGGTCGGTGGGTGGTAGCAGCTGTTCCGGCGCCGCCGGCGCGGTCAGCAGCGGTGGCTCATTCAGCGTCACGTCAACCAATGGAAACATGGGTTCGGCGACGTTCAGCTGCAACTCGGGCTCGTGGAACGGTCCTTTCGGTGCTTCTTGCACGACGCCGCCACCGCCGCCGCCTAGTTCTTGCGCCTCAGGCACTGCGAGCTGGTCGGTAGGAGGTACCGCGTGTTCTGGCACGGTGCCTGTGACCTCGGACGGCAGCAGCGTGGCGGTTGGATCGACCAATGGGAACCTCGGGTCAGCTACCTACTCGTGCTCCGCTGGCGCATGGACGGGACCCAGCGGCGCCTCCTGCGCACCTCCTCCCGTGCCCAACTGCGTTGCCGGTGCGGTCGGCTGGTCAGTGGGTGGCAACTCATGCACCGGTGCGGTGTCGTCGACGCCGAGCGGCAGCAGCTTCACTGCCACCTCGAGTAACGGAAACAGTGGCTCTGCGACCTATTCGTGCGTTGGCGGTGCGTGGACTGGCCCGAGCGGCGCGAGCTGTAGCGCGCCTCCCCCGCCCCCTCCGCCTTCGTGCGCTGGCAGTACGCTGTCTTGGTCTGTGAATGGCAACAGCTGCTCTGGGACCGCGGCTACGACTGCGAGCGGTTCGACAATCTCCGTCAGCTCGAGTGGCGTCAACACGGGTAGCGCGTCCTTCACATGCTCGCTTGGCGGCTGGGTCGGGCCATCGGGCGCCACCTGTGATCCCCCGGTCCTTCCCCCGGTGTGTACAGGCGGCAAGGTGTGGAATGGATCTGCCTGCGCCTGCCCGACGAACTACAAGGAAAGCAACGGGGTCTGCGTGGCCATGGTTCTCGACTGGTGGCTCACCTCCAACAGCTATGACCTCTACGACCCCTTTGCGTACAGCTCGCCAGGGCGGAGCTACTGGACATACTCGGGGAACGGTGTGGGCATCTACGCCTGGCAGGATCCGGGCTGGGGTTCCTGGTGGAACCTCAATGGCGGCGCGTACAACGGCCACCCCTCCACCTATCCGGGCATCAAGTGGACTTGCGACGCAAGCATGGTCGGCGCCCAGTGGGCGGAGGAGGGGATTGGCGGCGGCTATGCCTATCGTCACGAATACGAGTGCAGCTGGCAGTAGCCTGTAGCGCCTAGTCAGGCGAGCCCTTGAGCTCGCTTCCCAGGGCCCCAGTTCTGACCTCTTCGTGAGGCTGAACTGGGGCCGTTTTCATTGGCAGTCTCCCGCGCCACCGTCGGTGGCTCCATCGGCCCTTTGACCGTGCCGGCGGCTTCCCCGTTTCCCGCTGCACTTCGAGGCGCGTGAGTTTCTGTGTGGTAGCTAGCGAGGGCTATTGCCACCAATCAAGTCCTGGACCGTGAGACGGACTGCTTGCAAAGCTAGTGCCGTCTACGGTGACTTCAGGGGCAGGGTGTGGAGTTGTTTCAAGAGCCGCACACGGTCCGCACCGCGTCCACCCAGCCCAGGCCCTAACCCCGTGAGCAGCAGTGCTATCCTTTGTGCTGTCCGTTCGTCGACGGCCGAGGCTCTGCCCAAACCTCCCAGAGAGGCGACTCCTAAGTGACCCGGGTGCGCTGCGCCCATACACCGAAGAGCCCTCTATGCCTACAGACGTCGATATCGTTTTCGATCAGCTGCGCCGCGCAGCCGAAGCCACCCCCGATCTGCCCCGCTGCGGCGATCCGATCCGCATTCCTCGCCGGCCGCTGGCCATGCTCCTCGAAGTTGAACTGCGCCGCCGCGCGCAGTTCCTTGACAGTGGCCATGCCGGGCCGGCGGAGCGCTGGCCGCTCGCAACGCCAGGCCACCTGCTGGATGCCCTTGAAGACATCGCCAAGCGGCTGCGCAGCGTGTCAGGCTTGGGGCATACCGCCGCCATGCAACGCATTGCCCGAGTGGCGGGCTACGCCAGCTGGGAGCACGCCTGCAGCGAGCGGGACACATTCGAGGCAATCGCTGGCACTTCCTTCCGTGATGGCCTGGTGGTCGCGGTCACCGAGGTCACTGGCCCCGCTTCGGGCTTCATCCAGGA
>RXJW01000176.1 GCA_003963005.1 Burkholderiales bacterium | reverse complement strand
GCACCGTAGATGATGCGCTCGGCGACGGCCTTCTTGCCCGATTCCATGATGACGTTCATGAACTTGGACAGATCGACGGAACCGAACTTGGGATCCGGCAGGATTTCGCGCTTGGGTACTTCGCGACGACGTGGCATGGGGTTCTTCCTTCTGCTTCAGTTGGAGGGGCTGTTCGCCTCACTCCGCTGGACAACCACCGACATCTGGGGCCATCCACTTACTCGGCCAGAGTGGCCGCAACAACGTTGGGTCAGCTGACACGCTGAGCCCGAACAACCGATTTACTTCTTGGGACGCTTCGCGCCGTACTTGGAACGGGCTTGCTTGCGATCCTTGACGCCTTGCAGGTCGAGGGAGCCGCGGACGATGTGGTAACGCACACCGGGCAGGTCCTTCACACGGCCGCCGCGCACGAGCACGACGCTATGTTCTTGCAGGTTGTGACCT
Source organism: Burkholderiales bacterium (assembly GCA_003963005.1). GTDB lineage: Bacteria > Pseudomonadota > Gammaproteobacteria > Burkholderiales > Burkholderiaceae_C > Pelomonas. Next base: position 3,869 of record RXJW01000176.1, on the reverse strand, counting down.
TCACCGCCGATGTACGAGATGACCTCGAAACCGTTGGTCAGGCGCACCTTGGCGACCTTACGCAGAGCCGAGTTCGGCTTCTTGGGCGTGGTGGTGTAGACGCGGGTGCAGACACCGCGGCGCTGCGGGCAGTTCTGCATCGCAGGCGACTTGGACTTGGTGACCTCGGCCTCACGACCGTGGCGCACCAGCTGATTGATGGTTGGCATAAAACGACTTGTTCCCGTTTGAAGTCAGTGAACCTCACCTGTTGTACGTTTTGAGCGCGCAAGAGCGCACCGCCCAAAAGGCGAAGAGCCGGCGATTGTAGACCGCTAGGGATTTCGGCACAAGTGCGCTCCAGGGGCCTTAAGCTGGGCCCATGTCAAGCGCTGCCGAGGTCATCACGCCTGCCCTGCCACCGCCCGCCGACCGGCCGGCGGTCGTCATCGACACCCAGGTCGTGATGGATTGGCTCGTGTTCAGGGATGACCGCGTGCAGGCGCTGGCCCTGGCGGTGACCTCCGGCGCGGTGCGCTGGCTGGTCGCGCCGGCCATGCGGGACGAGATCCGCCACGTGCTCGGCCGCGGCGTGGCGGCGGCCTATGCACCGGACCTGCCGTTCATCGAGTCGCAGTTCGATGCGCACGCCGAGGTCGTGGCACCGCCCCAAGCCCAGCCCCTGGCCGGGCGACTCGTCTGCCGTGACCCCGATGACCAGAAGTTCATCGACCTGGCCCTGGAGGCCGGTGTGCGCTGGCTGGTGTCTCGGGACAAGGCGGTGCTTCAGTTGGCCAAACGGGCCCGGGTGCGCGGCCTGGAGATCGTCAAGCCGGAGTCGTGGTGCTTCGCCGCCCAGGACCTGGACGCTGCACCGGTGGTGCATTCACCGACGTGAACTGCATCGGGCCGTCACGCACAGGACGACCACGGCCACGCCCAGGAACAGCCCTGAAAGGACCGCCGACCAGGTGTGCTGGTCCAGCTCGACCCGCGCCCACATCACGGCCCCGGTGATCGGGCCGAGCAAGAGGCCCCACGCCCAGCCGTAGCGCCGGCAGACAAACCCGGCTGCCGCAGCCGCGAGCGAACTGTGCCCGGACGGCGTGTTGTGGCGGCTGTCCGGCCGCAGGGGCCGTTGCCCCAATCGGGTGCCGGCAACCTCGACGTCATTCAGTGCGCGCTTGGCGCCATGCGTCGCCGCCGTGCCCATCACCGTTACGACGGCCAGTTGCGCCAGGCCGGCCCCGTCACGGTGCACGATCGGCAGGATGACGGCCGCTGCGGTGTTCACGTGCCGCAAGACCTCCTCGACGGCCACGACTTCGGCGACGTGCTCGCCGCCCCGTGACGTCGCGTAGTCCGCGGCATGGTCGCTGGGATAGAAGGCACACAGCAACGACAGCACAACGCAGCACCACACCGCCGCACGCCACAGCCACGACAGCTCGCGGTAGGTCAGCAGCGAACGCCGGACGTTCACCCAGAAACCCGGGCTTGGGCGCGGCGGTGCAGCCACGTCGCGAGGCTCGCCGTCAGTGCGCATGTCGCAGGGCATCGGACTCGGCCCGGTAGGCACCGCTGCGCAGCCCGAGCGCACCGAGCACGGTGTGGAAGACATGGTCGTGGCTGTATTCGCCGGGCAGCATCCGCGGCCCTGCAGACATGACGTCCGCCTGCGAGCGCCAGATCAGGAACGGAATTTCGAGCTGCACGTCCGGCGCCAGCGCGACCGGCGCACCGTGCAGGTAGAGGCCCGCCTCTCCCAGCGACTCGCCGTGGTCCGACACGTAGATGAGCGTTACACCCCAGCCCCCGAGCCGGCGCAGCCGGCCGATGGCCTCCGCGAGCAAACGGTCGGTGTGCCGGATGCTGTTGTCGTAGGCATTCACGAGCGCCTCGGGGGAGCAACGGCTCGGCATCGACGACGCGCAGGCCGGCGTGAAGTTCGTCGGGTCGGCCGGGTACTTCTCGTGATACGCGGGGCCGTGGCTGCCTGCCTGGTGCAGCACGATCAGCACGCGTCGGCTCGCGGACGCCTCGATGCGCTGCGCGAGGCCGAGCAGCAACGCATCGTCGAAAGCGCCATCACGGGGCCGGCGGCACAGCGCCGCGTCGTCAGCGCCGGAGAACTCGCCTCGATCGCAGGCCCCGAGCAGGTCGGCCTTGGCCAGGCGACGCCCGACCTGCATCGGCGGCTCACCGAAGTTGTTGGTGCGCCACTCCACGTCGACACCGTGCCGGTGGAGGTAGCCCGGCAACGTCTCCTCGGGCGGATGCGAAGCGACACGACGTCCGCGGGCCGACAGCATGCAGGCCAGTGCCGCCGTCGTGTGCGTGGCGCACGCCCGCGCCGGCAGCACGAGCAGGGGCGCGCGGCTCAACGCCGGGTTGGTGGGGCGCCCGTAGCCGTAGAGCGAGAAGCTCGCGGCACGCGCCGACTCGCCGATCACGAGCACCACGGCCTGGCGGACGCCGCCGGGGTCGCCCGGCATGCCCGCCGCCGGGCCTGCGGCAGCCTCTGGCGCCGCGAGGTCCGGCAACAGCGTCCGTGGCTCAGACGCGGCGTGCTCGCGCCACAGGAATCGGCTGCCGTTGACGAGGTAGGACCACGGCGGCGTCATCGCGCCGAGGCGGCTCAGGTGCTGATCCAGCCACAGCCAGGACGAGGCGTTCAGGTAGAGGAAGACGCCAGCGGCGACGAGCCCGATGGCCCAGACGCCGCAACGCCCGAGCGGGCGATCGGGCCTCCAGCGAAGCTGCCAGATCCACCAGCCGGGCAGCACGGCGAACACGACCAGCCAGCCCAGCATGAGCGGCTCGAACAGCGCCGCCGCCTCCTGGACGTTGGTCTGGAAGACGTTGCCCATCATGCCGGCGCTCAGCATCACGCCGTAGTGGTGGGCGAAGTAGCTCGCCAGCGCATTGGCAGGCAGCAGCAGCACGGCGATGAGCTTGGCCAGGCGCCGCGAAAGCAACAGGGGCAGCCCGACCAGCAGATGCATCAGCAAGGCGAGCAGCACGGCCAGCGTGGCCAGCGTTCGCCAGCCGTCGAACGCGTCGACGTCCAGGCTCTGGAAGGCGAAGGCGAAGGTGGGCGCCTGGAAGGCCGCCGCGGTGAAGGCCGTGTAGACCAGCAGGAACTGCCACGGCGTCAGTCGCCGATACCGCCCGGCGATGGTGCGGCCCCGCGCTTCGATCAGGGGCGGCAACTCGGTGCGACGCAAGGCGCGGAACATGCGGCAGGGCGATGGGGCTGGTGGCAGACCGCCTCGACCGTGCGCTGGTGGACCCCAAGGCCAGCCACTGCACGTCAGGCACCGACCGTCGGTTCGCGGACGCCGGCCCGGGCCCTTGCCCGGAGCGAGGGTCGCGCGACCCAGGACGGATCGCCATTGCAGCAACGCACATCAGCTCGCTGCCTGCGAACTGACGAAACGCCCGGGCGACACCTCCAACGCGCCCATCTGCGGCACGGCGCGCCCACCGTCCCGAAAACGCGTGAGGAAAAAAAAACCGCCCGCGGCTTTCGCCGGGGCGGTTTCGTTCAGGGCCTGGCCCTGCTTGTCGGCTTACTCGGCCGAGCTGTCGCCAGCGTCGACGCCGGCCATTTGGGCGGCCGCCAGCTCTTCGGCTTCCTGAAGCGCAATGGCGCGGCGCTCGGCGTCGTCCATCGCTTCCTTGGCACGGCGTGCCTCGTGGAAGGCCATGCCGGTGCCTGCCGGGATGAGGCGGCCGACGATGACGTTTTCCTTGAGGCCGCGCAGCTCGTCGCGCTTGCCCATGATGGCAGCCTCGGTGAGCACGCGGGTCGTTTCCTGGAAGGACGCGGCGGAGATGAAGGAGTCCGTCGACAGCGAGGCCTTGGTGATGCCCAGCAGCACGTCGGC
>RXJW01000047.1 GCA_003963005.1 Burkholderiales bacterium | reverse complement strand
TTCGGACGCTTTGGGCTTTCGGCTGAACCAAGGCATAGGTCGTTGGGCTCAAGGGGTCTATGGCCAAGCCAGTATGTGAGTCCGGCTCCGTGTCCACTGGCGAAACCTCAGGTGTTTGAGCACTGTTTTCGCACCAGGTAGCCTGAAACCCCTCATCGCGACTGCCCGGAGCTCTGGCGGCATGCCCGGCGGGGTGAACGTCTCGGGGTTACTGGCCGGCCCGTCGAGCGCGCAAAGGGCGCCCACGCGCTCCACCCTTGCGCATGCACGAACTCGGACCAGAATGACCTCGTAGAACGGACAAAGAGGTAGGACCCAATGACAACAAAGGCATCCAAGGAGCACGTCTCTGCTCTCGCGCTGGCAGCCTTCGCGATCACGGTGGCATTCGCCCCACTGGCGACGACGTTCCGTCCATTCGCGGCGCTTAACCTGAAGAACATCTGCGACGAGTCTCAGGCCTGTAGCAGCGCAGAGATCACCCAACAGAAGGACCACGGCCAGCCTCGCTGGAGTGTGAGGGTGACCACCACACCTTCGGCGACGCCTGAGCAGACGCGCCTGCTGCGCGATGCGGTCGCCGATACGGTCCTTCGGTCGCCAGGTGCGGCCACCATCACCATCGTCAAACCGGCCGTTCAGAAGCCCCGGAGCTAAACCATGATCGATCTCATCTACTTGCTCGTTGTCGTCGCCTGGCGGACCCTGCTCGGGGGGGTGGTCCTGCTGGGAGCGCACGAAGCAGCGCCGGCGATTTATGACGGCCAGGCACTTCCAGGCTTGGCGCAATTGGCTGCTGCGGTACTGGGGCTCGCACTGATCGCCGCCTCTTGGTATGCAAGTCGCCAGTTCGGCGGTGGAGCGGGCACGGAGCTGCTGCTCTGGGCAGGCGGAGCTGTCGGCCACATTGCGGCGGCATGGGCCGTTGCGTCGTCGGTGGCTGGCCGCAACGACTGGCTGGCGGTGGCTGCTGCGATTGCCGCTGCAACGGCCCTCGGCACGCACCTGGGTAGCATTCGCCTTCTTCGTCGGAATGCCAACGCGGCAACCCTGATCGGCCCATCCCAACCCGCGACCACGGAGCCGCAAGCACCGCAGGCAATCATGGCTCAGCGCCCGCGCCGCACCTTCGCCGACATCGGCGGCATGCGAGACCTCAAGGCAACGGTTCTTGACGCCATCGAACCCTTCCGGCGCTACGCCAGCCCCAAGGCCTCGCCCCACGACGCCAACGGCGTTCTGCTGTCGGGCCCTCCCGGCAACGGGAAGTCGCTTGTCGCTGAAGCGATTGCTGGAGAGTTGGGCTTCGCGTTCATCAAGCCCTCAGTGGCCGACTTGACCAGCAAGTGGATCAACCAGGGCGCTGAGGAGGTCAGGAAGGTGTTCGACGCAGCCATCGCGGCTCAACCATCGGTTTTGTTCCTTGACGAGTTCGACGCCGTGGCCCGGGACCGCGCAAGCGGCTCGGCTCATGCCGAAGACCACAAGGTCGTGGACACGCTGCTGACCGAGATCGACCGCATCAGGCGGCACCGAGTCGTCCTGATCGCTGCGACAAATCATCCCGATCTGCTCGACAAGGCGATCACTCGGGACGGTCGTTTCGACTTCCGCATTGAAGTTCCGAACCCCGACTTGGAGGCGCGCATCGAGATCCTCCGGGCGCTGTCAGCGAAGCACGGGATCGACGTTTCCCAAGAGACGGTGGAGAAGGTAGCCGCGCGGATGCAGAACCGTAGCGCCGCCTTCATCGAGGGTGTCGTGCGGCGAGTTCGAGACGCGTCAGCTGGAGCACGCACTGCAGACCTGGCCGCCTTCAAGCTGGCAGACCGAGCCACAAGCCGCAACGCGAGCTTGATCCCCGCGTCGGGCGACAAGCTCTCAAACCTCTATCTCCCGGAGGCGGTCGCGGCGCAAGTGCGTTCCATCACGGGGCGACTGCAGAACTGGGAGGCCATCGCAGACCAGGGGGGAACACCGCCGAAGGGTGTTCTGTTCTACGGGCCACCGGGAACAGGCAAGACGAATCTCACGCGCGCCATCGCCCGGGAGTTGGGCGACTGGCACCTTCTCAACGTGAATGCCTCGGAGATCCTTGCTGATCCGCGGAAGTTCAAGGCGATCACCGAGAAGGCCTCTCAGCACCGCCCCTGCATCGTGTTCATCGACGAGGCCGATGAGCTGCTGAAGGAGCGCCCCTACTCTGCCAATGCCGCCGCGACCAACGAAATCCTCATCGCGATTGATGGCGCCCAGGCCGCCACACCCGAAGTCGTTTTCTTCGCCGCGACCAACAACTTGGAAGTCATCGATGCCGCAGCCAAGCGGGGCGGCAGGTTTGAGGAACGCGTGTACCTTGGGCGCTACTCGGGCGTCGACCTCGAGAACCTTCTGGCACGCAACCTTGCGTCTCGCCCGGCTTGCGCCATGGACCCGGACGTCACTCCGAAAGCCATCGCTGACGTTTTGGGCGAGTGCGCGCCTGCTGATGCAATTGCGTTGCTCAATCGAGCGATCAATGCGACCTTCATCGGTGACACACGCCGGCCGCTGACGCTACGCGACGTCGCGGAGTCCGCCAGGCAGCTGGACGCTGCCTAGTCCCGCTATGCGGACACAAGATGGGCGACTAGCCCCCAGGCCGCATTGATGAAGGCCGCAGAGACAGCAACAGGGCCAACGATGCTCAGCCAGGGGTGCCAATGCCTGAAGCACTTCCACCCCCACACGAGGTCAGCGCCCCGCACACCGTCAAACTCTGGCGGGCGGCGGAAGACTTCAGCCCTGCGTCGCAGCAGGTCCTCCTCGCTTAGAACCGCCTGACTCGCCGATGCAGCCTGGCATTGGCCGTCAAGCAGCTCAACCCAGCGATCCACGGCGGCGTTGAATGCACGCTCCAACTCGTCCACCTATCGACCTCTCTCTTCTGACCTTGCAGACCCAAACCTCGCGGCGCTCACGGGTTGGGGGGTGGCGGCATCGTCGGGAGCGGCGCCGGTGGCTGAGCCGGGCGCGCGGCGGCCGCCTGAGCCGGGGCGCCAGCGCTTGAGCCGCCACCGGCCTGCGCCCGCGGAGCCCCGCCACCGGATGGCCGGCCCGAGCCACCGCCCGCGCCACCCGAGCCGCCCCCACCTCCCGAGCCCTTCGGAGGCTCGGCGGGCTTCCAGTAGTTCGCACGCGCCTGGCCGGCCTGCATGGCCCGCACATAGGCGTTCTGGTGCCCGCCACCCTGGCTGAGCGCCTTGCTATGTGCATGCTGCGCTGCGCTGAAGGTCTGCGCCATCTGCCCCATCGTCATCGAAGACCCAGTCGCTGCCTTGTGTTTGGCGTTCGCAGCTGCGACGGCCTGCCCGGCCGAAGCAACACCGTGAGCAGCGCCCGCCATGGCACTCGCAGCCTTACCCGGCGCAGAAGCAACCGCCCCGGTGGCGGACATCGCGCTCTTGAGCTGCGCCAGGCCGAAGCCCGAGATGCCTGAACCGCTGACGAGCGTCCGCGCCAGCCCATCAAGCTTCTGGGCGATGACGATGAACAGCAAGCAAGCCAGGAAGATCCCGAAGAAGGTGATCATGATGGACGTGGTCTCCCAGTCGGCACCGTCGAGGCGGGGAGTCAACGTGTTCATGGCGTCAGCGAACAGCATGCCCGCCCGAGTGAAGAAGCTCCCCACGACTAGGAGCATCCCGCCCGTAATCAGCGTTTTCAACCACGCGTCGAAAAGGAACTGCATCGGCCTGAACAGGATCCAGGGCACGAGAACAGGCGCCATCGAGATGGCCAAGCTCATCAGGATCTTTGCCGCCAGCAGGTGGCCGACCGTGATGACCGCAGCAAGGCCCAGCGCTACGACCGCCAGCACCTGAAAGATCAAGGCTCCAAGCAACGTGATGCAGTGCGTCAAGATCCATCCCAGCTTCGACCACACGCTGGCAGCCGCGACGTGCGGAGGGATGATGGGCGCGTTCATGAGCTTCTTGAGCACCTCCATCCAGTTCTTCAGTCCGTCGCCGATGACGTTGTTCCCAAGGCCGGCGACCTTCAAGAACCAGTTCTCAATGGCCTGACCCAAGGTGATCTTGGCGCCGAAGAGCCAGATCAGCGAGTCCAGCGGGGTGATAGCGCAGACTGCGACGGCGGCGATTGCGGCCAGCTTGAACCAGTCGACCAGCAACTCCGCGAATCCGACGTCGCCCAAGAACCCCATCCTCAGCGCACTGAAGACCACCATGATGGTCACGAGGGCATAGATCGTTTTGAGGCCCGCGGACGGCGCAAAAACCTGCTGGCGGAAGGCATTCAACAGGGCATCGACAACGCCGTTGATGGCATCGCCCAGCTGGAACTGCGGGGCCTGCGGCGTGGTGATCGGCGGGTCTGCCTGGGCGAAAGCCATGCCGACCAACAGCAGCAGGGCGATCG
>RXJW01000224.1 GCA_003963005.1 Burkholderiales bacterium | reverse complement strand
CGGTGCAGGGCGAGGTGCCCAACCCGCTGAACCCGCCGAGTGGCTGCAGCTTCCATCCGCGCTGCCCGCTGGCCAACGACCGCTGCAAGGCGGAACGGCCGGCGCTGCTGGATTTCCGGGGCGTGCGCGTGGCCTGCCACGCGGTGGAAGAGGGCAGGGCAGCCTGATCAGCGTGCCGGGGCCGAGGGCGCCGAGGCCGGCGCCGCGGGCTTCGGGGCGTACAACGGCCCTTTCTGGCCACAACCCGCAAGCACGGTAAGGGTGATGGCCAAGGCGGCGAGGCGCCCACCTACACTGATGGCAGTCTTGTTCATCTGCCCAGTTTATGTCCCTGTCCGACGCCGACTACCACGCCAAGGCGCATGCCCTGCTGGCCCGCATCGAAGCCCAGATCGATGGCTGGCTCGAAGACGACGTGGTCGACATCGACACTCACCGCACGGGCGGCCTGCTGGAGCTCACGATGCCCGGCGGCAGCAAGATCGTCATCAACACCCAGCCCCCGCTGCAGGAGATCTGGCTCGCAGCCCGTTCGGGGGGCTACCACTTCAAGTGGGACGGCACCCAGTGGGTGGACCGCGAAGGCCAGGAGTTCTGTGCCCGGTTGTCGCGCAGTGCCAGCGAGCAGGCGGGCCAGGCGCTGACGTTCAGCGCCTGACCGCCTCGCCGCTTAGCGCTTGAAGAGGTCGAGGATCGACTTCTTCTCTTCCTCCGAGGTCGCGCCCGGCACGTTGGGTTCGTTGGACAACTCCCGCACGCCGCTGCCGGCGGTGTATTCCTCGTAGAACCACTCGCCATTGATGTTCACGACGCCCTCCGGCGGCGTGATCTCGTCCACCGGCTTGCCCTTCAGCGCAAAGCCCATGTACTCGATCCACACCGGCAGGCTCAAGCCGCCGCCGGTTTCGCGGTCGCCGAGCTTGCGGGGCTGGTCGTAGCCGATCCAGACGATGGCCACGAGATCCTTCTGGTAGCCGGCGAACCAGGCATCCATGGAGTCGTTGGTGGTGCCGGTCTTGCCGTAGATGTCGGGTCGCTTCAGCGTGGCCTGGGCGCGCGCGGCGGTGCCGCTGCGCGTCACTTCCTGCAGGAGGCTGCTCATGAGGAAGGCGTTGCGCGGCTCGATGGCACGCGCATCGTCGGCCAGCGCGACCGGTGCCGCTTGGTAGAGCTCGCGGCCCTTGTTGTCGGTGATGCGGGCAATCAACTGCGGGCTGACGCGATAGCCACCGTTGGCGAAGACCGCGTAGCCCTGGGCCATCTGCATCGGCGTGACCGAGCCGGCGCCCAGCGCCATGGTCAGGTAGGCCGGATGCTTCTCGGCCTCGAAGCCGAAGCGCGTGACCCACTCCTGCGCGTACTTCACGCCGATCGCATGCAGCACGCGGATGGACACCATGTTCTTCGACTTGGCCAGCGCGGTGCGCAGCGGCATCGGGCCCTCGAACTTGCCGTCGTAGTTCTTCGGTTCCCAGGGCTGGCTGCCCGTCGTGCCGGCGTCGAAGAACAGCGGCGCGTCATTGACCACCGTGGCCGGCGTGAAGCCCTTCTCCAGCGCTGCCGAGTAGATGAAAGGCTTGAAGCTGGACCCCGGCTGGCGCCAGGCCTGGGTCACGTGATTGAACTTGTTCTTGGCGTAGTCGAAACCGCCGACCATCGCGCGGACCTGGCCGGTGCGTGGGTCCATCGACACGAAGGCGCCTTCGACCTCGGGCAGCTGGGTGATGGTCCACTCGCCACCGTCTTTCTGCTTGGGGCCCTTCACCACGCGGATCACGGCGCCACGGCGGATGCGGGTCTTGGGATTGCCCTTGTCCGACAGGCCCGAGGTGGCCGGGCGCAGGCCCTCGCCGAGGATGGTGATGGTCTCGCCGCTTTGCAGGACCGCAGTCACCTTCTTGGGTTCGGCCTCCAGCACGACCGCCGCCAGCAGTTCATCGTTGGCCGGGTGGTCGCTCAGGGCCTCGGCGATGCGGGTGTCGAGTTCCTTGTTGTCGCCGGGCAGGTCGGCGTAGGCCTCGGGGCCGCGGTAGACCTGGCGCTTCTCGTAGTCCAGGATGCCGCGGCGCAACGCGCGGTAGGCGCTGTTCTGCTCCGCGCTGTTGAGGGTGAGGTAGACATTCAGGCCGCGGGAGTAGGCCTCGTCGCCGTATTGGTTGAAGATCAGCTGGCGCGCGGCTTCAGCCACGAACTCGGCGTGGGAGACGGACTCCTGCACCGGCCGGATGCGCAGCTTCTCGGCCTTGGCCGCGTCGCGTTGCTCCTCGGTGATGTAGCCCGTCTCGTACATCCGCTCGATGATGTACTGCTGTCGGATGGTCGCCCGGCGCGGGTTGTTGATCGGGTTGTAGGCCGAGGGTGCCTTGGGCAGGCCGGCGAGCATGGCGGCCTCCGCCACGCTGATCTTGTCCAGCGGCTTGCCGAAGTAGATCTCGCTGGCCGCCGCGAAGCCGTGCGCGCGGTGACCGAGGAAGATCTGGTTCATGTAGATCTCGAGGATCTTTTCCTTGGACAGTGCAGACTCGATCTTCAGTGCCAGCAGGATCTCGTAGATCTTGCGTGTGAAGGTCTTCTCGGTGGACAGATAGAAGTTGCGCGCCACCTGCATCGTGATCGTGGAGGCACCCTGGCTGCGCGACTCGCCCACGTTGGCCAGGCCCGCGCGGATCACACCGAGATAGTCGACGCCGCCGTGCTGATAGAAGCGTGCATCCTCGATGGCCAGCACGGCCTCCTGCATGACCTTGGGGATTTGCTGGATGGGCAGGTAGCTGCGGCGCTCCTCACCGAACTCGCCCAGCAGCACACCGTCGCTGGACAGCACGCGCATGGGCAGCTTGGGGCGGTAGTCGGTCAGGCCGCTGATGTCGGGCAGGTTCGGGTAGGCCAGCGAAAGTGCCAGGCCCACGAGCAGGGCCACGGCGAAGAGGCCGCCGGCCATGAGGCCGAGCGCCCACAGTGCCCAGCGACCGAGCCGAGGTGCGAGGCGACTCACCGGTGCAGGAGAGGGCGGGGAGCCGGCAGTTGAAGGACTGGACGCAGCAGATCGGGGCTTGTCATTCATGAGCCGGCAGAGCGCGCCCGTGGGGCACGTGGGAAGAAGGCCGCGGATTATAGGAAGGGCGCCTGAAACGCAGGTTTAAGCCAGACGCAGGGCGAAACCGTGTGGCATACGACCGCTTCACATGCGTTTTTCAGGAGCTTGCAAGCTTGCCGAATCGTGTATGTTTAGCAACGTGGCGTTACCAGCTCGCGCGGAATTTGCGTTCGCTGTCAACGGCTTTGCTGCTAGCATTCAAGTAACTTATTAATAATCCAGAACGTAACTCCCGTGTCGGGAACGTCTCGGAGATAAAGGGCATGGGAATACTCGACGCACTGCTGGGTCGCAAGCACCCTCCCCTGATTGGCCTGGATATCAGTTCCTCCGGCGTCAAGCTGGTGGAACTCAGCCAGACCAATAGCGGCGAATTCGTGCTGGAGCGGTTCGCCAGCGAGCCGTTCGAGAAGGGCTGGATCGCTGACGGTCAAATCGAGAAGTTCGACGAAGTCGCCGACGCCGTGCGGCGTGTGGTCGCGCGCAGCGGCAGCAAGACCCGCGACGCCGCGCTCGCCATGCCGCAATCGGCCGTCATCACCAAGAAGATCATGCTCCCCGCGGGCCTGCGCGAGGAGGAGCTGGAACTGCAGGTCGAGGCTGAGGCCAACCAGTACATCCCGTTCTCGCTGGACGAGGTGAGCCTGGACTTCTGCGTGATCGGGCCGAGCCCGACGTCCGTGGGGGACGTGGAAGTGCTGATCGCCGCGTCCCGCAAGGACCGCGTTCAGGACCGTCAGGGTCTGGCCGAAGCCGCCGGCCTGCGGCCGGTCGTGCTGGACATCGAGTCGCACGCCTCCCGCATGGCGATGGGCCGGCTGATTACCGCCCTGCCCAACGAAGGCAAGGACGCGTTGGTGGCGCTGTTCGAGATCGGCGCCGACACGACCAGCCTGAAAGTGCTGCGTGACGACGAACTCCTCTACGACCGGGACCAGTCCTTTGGCGGCTCTCAGCTGACGCAGCTCATCTCGCGCCAGTACGGCTTCTCGTTCGAGGAGGCGGAGCAGAAGAAGATCGCCAACGAACTGCCCGAAGACTACGAAACCAGCGTGCTCAACCCGTTCGTGGACAGCCTCTCGCAGGAGATCGGCCGGGCGCTGCAGTACTTCTTCACCAGCACGCCGCATCACAAGGTGCACTACGTGATGCTCGCCGGCGGCACGGCGACGCTGCCGGGGCTGAAGGAACGCGTGACGGACCTCACGGGTTTTGCCTGCATGGTGGTCAATCCTTTTGAGAACATGGGCATGGGCTCGGCCGTGCGCGAAGCCAAGCTGCGCCGCGAAGCGCCGTCCTACCTCACGGCCTGCGGCCTCGCGATGCGGAGGTTCTTCCAGTGATCCTGATCAACCTGCTGCCCTACCGCGAAGAGCGGCGCAAGCGGCGCAAGGCGGCGTTCTTTGCCGGCCTGGGTGCTGCTGCGCTGGCGGGGGCAGGCGTCGTTGGCGCCATCTTCCTGCTGCTGCAGTTCCTCACGACGGAGCAGCAAGCGCACAACCAGTACATCCAAAACGAGATCACGCGACTGGAAGCGCAGATCAAGGACATTGCCGACCTCAAGACGGAGATCGAGTCCCTGAAATCGCGCCAGCGCGCCGTCGAAGACCTGCAGACCGACCGCAACACGCCGGTGCAGTTGCTCAACGACCTCGCTCGCCTCGCGCCCGAGGGCATCTACCTGACGGCCATCCGGCAGGACAACAAGACCGTGACGGTCAGCGGCATCGCCCAGACCAACGAGCGCGTGTCCGAATTCCTGCGCAACGTCTCGCGCAGCTCCGAGTGGCTCGACAAGCCGGACCTGATCGAAGTCAAGCTCGCCAACGTGACCACGAACACCCGTGATGCGCGCCGGCTGCTGGACTTCTCCATGAAGGTCTCGATCAAGGCGCCGCCGCGCGAGGCGGCACAGGCCGCGTCCGGCGCGCAGAAGAAGAGCTGAACCGCCATGGCGACTTCCACCAAGATCGATCTGAATGCCTGGTTCGCCGAGCTGCAGGCTCAGTTCCAGGGTCTCAACCCGAAGGAGCCGGGGCAGTGGCCTCTGTTGCCCAAGATCGCCTCGGGCGTCTTCGTGATGCTCGCGGTCATCGGCGCAGGCTACGCCTTCCTGCTGTCCGACGTCGAATCCGCCCTGGACGCCGAGAAGGCCCGCGAGCCGCAACTGCGGCAGGACTACCAGGCCAAGCTCGCGCAGGCCGTCAACCTGCCTGAGCTTCGCAAGCAGAAAAGCCAGGTCGAGGAGTACGTCACCCAACTCGAGAAGCAATTGCCGGGCAAGGCGGAGATCGATTCGCTGCTTTCCGACATCAGCAGCGCCGGTGTCGGCCGCGGGCTGCAGTTCGAGCTGTTTCGCCCCGGTCAGGTGCTGATCAAGGACTACTACGCCGAGCTGCCGATCGCCGTGAAGGTGTCGGGCCGATATCACGACATCGGCGCGTTTGCGGCTGACGTGTCCAACCTGTCGCGGATCGTCACGCTGCACAACCTTGTCGTCGTGGCGCCGACCGCCACGGCGCGGGACGCCAACGGCGCGCTCACGATGGAGGCCACGGCCCGCACCTACCGCTACCTCGACTCCGCCGAAGTGGCCGAGCAGCGCAAGGCCGCCGCCAAGGCTGCCGGAGGCAAGAAATGAAGCGCCTCGTACTCTGCTCATTGGGCGCCTTGCTGCTGTCAGGCTGCGGCGGCGACATCGATGAGCTCAAGCAGTGGATGGATCAGCAGCGCAAGGAGGTCAAACCGACCGTCCAGCCGCTGCTGCCACCGAAGAAATTCCTGCCCCAGCCCTACGAGTCCACCGCGGGTGTGGATCCGTTCAGCCCGCAGAAGTTGAGCGTGGCCATCAAGCAGGAGGCCGCCCAGCCCAACTCCCTTCTGACGGCGGAAATCAGTCGCCGCAAGGAGCCGCTGGAGGCCTTCCCGCTGGACAGCATGGCGATGGTGGGCAGCATGACACGCGACGGCAAGCGCTATGCGCTGCTGCGTGTCGACAACCTCTATTACAACGTCAAGCCCGGGGAGTACCTCGGTCAAAACTTCGGTCGGATCACCAAGATCAGCGAGACCGACATCACGCTGAGAGAAGTCGTCCAGGACGCTGCTGGCGAGTGGATCGAGCGCACCAGTACGCTCCAGCTACAGGAGAAGGGACGATGAACAAGACAATGCAGGAGAGCAAGTCGATGGGCCGTGGCTGGTTGCTGGGATTCGCACTCGCGCTGCTGGCCTCGCCTGCCGCGTGGGCACAGACGCAAATTCGCGCCATCAACGCCAGCCAGCAGGCCGGCGTGGATGTCGTGCGCATCGAACTGAGTGAGCCACTGGCGGCCGTGCCGACAGGCTTCACGATCCAGGCTCCACCTCGGATCGCGATCGACCTGCCGGGTGTGGTGAATGCCGTCGGTCGCAATCAGGTCGACCTGAACCAGGGCAACCTGCGTTCTGCGAGCATTGCGCAGGCCGGGGATCGCTCGCGCGTGGTGCTGAACCTGCGCAATGCGTCCAGCTACCGCGCCAAGCTCGAAGGCAATGCGCTGGTGGTGGTCATGGACGCTGCACCAGCAGCGCCGCAGGCCCAGAATGAACCGGTTCATTTCGCCCAGAGCCTGAACGCTGCGCCGCAGGCGCTGCGCGACATCGACTTCCGTCGCGGCGCCGACGGTGCGGGCCGCGTCGTGGTCAATCTGCCGAGCAACCAGGTGGGCGTTGACATCCAGCAGCAAGGCCAGAACCTGGTCGTCGAGTTCCTCCGCTCCAGCGTGCCCGAGAACCTGCGCCGCAAGGTCGACGTGGTCGACTTCGGCACGCCGGTGCAGCTGATCACCACCACGCAGGTCGGCGATCGAGTGCGCATGCTGGTCGAGCCCAAGGGCAACTGGGAGCACAGCGCCTACCAGAGCGACAACCAGTTCGTGCTGGAAGTCCGCCCGTTGAAGGTCGATCCGAACAAGCTGACGCAGGGACCTGGATACGCCGGTGACAAGCTGTCCCTGAATTTCCAGAACATTGAAGTGCGGGCGCTGCTGCAGGTCATCGCGGACTTCACCAACTTCAACGTCGTGACCAGTGACACCGTCACCGGCAACGTCACATTGCGCCTGAAGGACGTGCCCTGGGACCAAGCCCTGGACATCATCATGCAGGCCAAGGGCCTGGGCCTGAAGAAGTCCGGCAACGTGCTGTGGATCGCGCCCAAGGATGAATTGGCCGCCAAGGAAAAGCTTGATCTGGAGTCGAAGGCGGCGATCGCCCAACTGGAGCCGGTGCGCAGCCAGGCCTTCCAGCTCAATTACGTGAAGGCCGAAGAAATCGCCAAGGGCCTGACCGGCCAGAGCATCGGCTCGTCGACCGGTGGCAGCAGTGGCGGCGGCAGCGCCGGCGGGTCCAGCACCGGCACCCGGATCCTGTCCGTGCGGGGCAGCGTGATTGCCGAACCCCGGACCAACCAGTTGTTCGTGTCCGATGTGCCGAGCAAGCTGGAAGAGATCCAGGCCATGATCGCCAAGATCGACATCCCGGTTCGCCAGGTGCTGATCGAAGCCCGCATCGTGGAAGCCAACGACAAGTTCGGTCGCGCGCTCGGTATCAAGCTGGGTGCCAACGACATCCGGGGCCAGCAGGGTGGCATCCCGGGCTACAGCGTCGGTGGTGGCAACTACGTGACCGTGGGCGGCAACTACGCAGGCATCGGCACGCAGACCAACCAGGGCGGCACCGCCAGCTACAACAACACGCAGTTCATCAACCTGCCGGCCAACGTCTCGTCAGACGCGTTCAGCAACGGCAACGCCGCGACGGTCGCGCTGTCACTCTTCAGCGCCACGGCCAACCGCTTCCTGAACCTCGAGCTGTCGGCGCTTGAATCTGACGGCAAGGGCAAGGTCGTGTCGAGCCCGCGGGTGATCACGGCCGACCAGGTCAAGGCGCTCATCGAGCAGGGTGAGGAATTGCCCTACCAGGTGGCGACCGCCAGCGGCGCGACGTCCATCGCCTTCCGCAAGGCGAACCTCAAGCTGGAGGTCACGCCCCAGATCACGCCGGAAGGTAGCGTCATCCTGAACGTGGACGTCAACAAGGACAGCCGCGGCACGCTGACGCCGCAGGGCTATGCCATCAACACCAAGCACGTGCAGACACAGGTGCTGGTCGAGAACGGCGGTACGGTGGTCATTGGCGGCATCTACACCCAGGACGAGGGTGAGACCGTCAACAAGGTGCCGGTGCTGGGCGATGTGCCGGTACTGGGCAATCTGTTCAAGAACAAGACCCGCACGACGTCCAAGACGGAGCTGCTGATCTTCCTGACGCCCAAGGTCGTCAGTGAACGCACCACGGTGCGTTGAAGCCAAAGATTCACGGGAGTTTGAGCATGTTGTTGCAATCCATCGTCACGCAGGGCTGGCGCCGTATCGTCCAGGCTGCGATGGGTCTCGGTATGGCGGCCACGCTGGTGGCTTGTGGGGGTGGTGGTGGAAGTGCTGGCACCAGCGTCTTCCCCGGCGGCTCCGGCGGTGGTGCGACCACGCCGACAGCAGCGGACCTCTCAGTTCAACTCACCAAGGCGACGCTGAGCACGTCCGGCACGGACACGCTGACCGTGACGGTGACGGCCGTGGACGCCAACCGAAACGTCGTTGGCAAGGTTCCGGTGACCTTCGCGGTCGACAACAACGCCGTCATCACGCCGGGTGGCACCGCCACCGACGAGAAGACGGGTGTCGTGACTGCGACCGTTCAGACCGGTGCCGACGTCAGCAAGCGCACGATCAAGGTCACTGTGACGGCAGGTTCGGTCACGCGCAGTGCCAGCATCGACGTGGTCGACAGCGTGACTGGCGGCAAGGTCTCTGACATCGTCGTCGTGTCGGACAGCAGCACCATCCCCAATGACGGTACAGCATCTGCCAAGATCACGGTCACCACGCTCGATGCCAATCGCAGCGCGATCGGTGGCTCGCCCGTGACACTGCGTGTCGACAACAGCAACAACGCTGCTGAAGATGCCTTTGTGTCGACCGGCGGCGCAACGACGACAAATGCGAACACTGGCCAGCTTCAGGGTACCCTGACACTCGGTACGAACAAGGCCAATCGTTCCATCTCGATCATCGCGACGAGTGGCTCGATCACCCGAGCGATCGTTGTCAACGTCGTGCCTCCAGCGGTCACCAAGCCGAAGGCTGCGGACATCACGTTGGTCCTTGACAAGCTCAACATCAGCAACGCGATCGGTGAAGTGGTCACGGCAACCGTGACGGCGGTCAACGCTGATCGCAACACGATTGCCGGCATCCCGGTGTCGATCAAGGTCGACAACAATGCCACCGTTGCGGTCAGCGATACGCAGACCGACAAAAACGGTGTCGTGACCGCGACGGTCGGTATCGGGGCAGACAAGTCCAACCGGCTGATCACGGTGACCGCCACCAGCGACTCGCTGGTGCGCACCGCGACCTTCCAGGTTCGTGGCACGAACATTCTGGGTACCGCCTCGCCGGCCTCGCCTGATGCAGGCAGCACTGGCAATCGCATCGAATATCGAGTGGTCGATGTCAATCAGGGCGCGATGCCGGGTATCCCCATCACGGTGACGGCGCCTGGCGTTGTGACGGGCGTTGGCACGACCGATGCGAACGGCGCCTACATCTTCAATTACACCGCCCCGAACACACCAGGTGCGCTTGATTTCACAGCAACGGCGGCTGGTAAGACGACCGTTATCAATCTGGTGGTGAAGGGCGGTGCTTCGACGACTCCCAATGCCGTTGGGCCTGTTGTCTCTGCCGCCATCACGGCATCTCCCTCGGTGGTGCGTGTGAACTCGGCGACCGACAAGTCGAACCGAACCGAGTTGCGTGCGCTCTTCCTCGCCGCGAACAACGCGCCGGTCAAGAACGTGCGGGCGCGATTCGACCTTAACGGCGACGCCAACAGCATCGGGGGGACCATCGGTGCCGGTGATTCGCTGGTGTACTCGGATGTCAATGGTGTCGCGGTGACGAACTACACCCCTGGCGAACGGGCCAGCCCCACCGATGGCGTGACCATTCGGGTCTGCTGGGACTATGCCGATTTTGCCGTCGGCGTCTGCCCGAACCAGAAGCTGACGACGCTGACAGTCGTTTCCGACCCGGTCTCGATCAGCATTGGCACGGATAACACCTTGGGCGAAGGCTCGTCGAAGCTCACTTACGTGAAGCGCTACGTCGTTTTGGTCGTGGATGCAGCGGGCAACCCGAAATCTGATGTGCAGCTATCGGCTTCGATTGACCTCACCAACTACGTGAAGGGCTATTACCTGTTCGATGCCGTCGCCAAGAAATGGGTGGACGGCTATCAGCAGGAGCCAGGCAATGTCGATACGACGCTGTCCTCGTCGATCACCGACCCGTCCACCAAATTCAGGCTGGGCGACACCTACGGGCGCCTGACCTGTGCCAATGAGGACACCAACCGAAACGGATCGATCGATGGTGGTGAGGACATCAACGGCAACGGGCAGCTCGATCCTCGCAAGTCCGATGTTTCGATCGCCTTGAACGGCAGCACGAAGACGGACACCAGCGGAACGGCCGTCATCCAGATCGAATACCCGAAGAGCCTGGGGAGCTGGGTCAAGTTCCGCCTCTCCGTCAGTGCCGCAGGTGTCGTGAGTCCGCCCGCCTACTACCCGGCGCCGGGATCGGATGCGTACTTGCCCGTGCTGTCCGAAGCGCTCACCACGGAGTCGCCACCTCCGCCCTTCCAGTTCAGCCCCTATGGCCAGCGGATCTTCGCGAACGGCGCGTACTGCACGACACCCAAGTGACGGATTCGTGATTCAGTGCATAGGCGTAGGACTGTGACGCCCATCGCGCTCGTCGGCATGCCCGGCGGTGGCAAGTCCACCGTCGGGAAACAAATGGCACGCCAGATCGGCGTGCCATTTGTCGATTCGGACCACGAAATCGAGCAGCGCCTCGGGGGCTCCATCCGGCAGTTCTTCGACCGGCATGGCGAGGAGGCGTTTCGGGAGCTGGAGACCGAGGTGATCGCCGAGCTGCTGGCTCGCCCGGGTGACCGGGTGCTGGCCACAGGCGGCGGGGCGGTGCTGCGCGAGCGCAACCGCGAGTTGCTGCACAAGGGGGCGACGGTGCTGTACCTGCGCTCCACCCCCGAAGACCTGTTCCGCCGGCTCAAGCACGACACCACCCGCCCGCTGCTGCAGGTGCGTGACCCGCTGGCCAAGCTGCGCGAGTTGCATCACCAGCGCGATCCGCTGTACCGGCGCTGTGCGCACTACGTGCTGGAAAGCGCTCGGCCGTCGGTGCACGCCCTCGTCAACATGGCCCTGATGCAGCTGGAGCTGGCAGGCCTGCTGGACCCGACCCGCGTGGCAGCCACGGTGGGCGCCGAGCCGCAGTGACCGCACCTGCAATCCGCGCTTGACCGGACGCGGAGGGCCGCCGCCCGAGCCGCCTTTTACACTCGGGCGCATGGCCTTCTCCGACACCGTCCGCATCCCGCTCCCTGACGACCGCAGCTACGAGATCCACATCGGGCCCGGCCTGCTCGATGACGCGGCCAGCTGGGCCGGACTGCCCAAGGCAGCCGCCGCAGTGATCGTGACCAACGACACCGTGGCACCGCTGTATGCCGAGCGGCTGCGCGCACGGCTTTGCGCCGTGTATGCAAGGGTCGACGTCGTCACGCTGCCCGATGGCGAACAGCACAAGGACTGGACGAGCCTCAACCGTATTTGCGATCACCTGCTGGCGCAGGCCCTCGACCGCAAGACGGTGCTCTTTGCGCTGGGGGGCGGCGTCATCGGCGACATGACGGGCTTCGCCGCGGCGATCTACATGCGGGGCGTACCCTTCGTGCAGGTGCCGACCACACTGCTCGCGCAGGTGGACTCCTCGGTGGGCGGCAAGACAGCCATCAACCACCCGCTCGGCAAGAACATGATCGGCGCGTTCTACCAGCCGGTGCGGGTCATCGCCGACCTCGACACGCTGGACACGCTGCCCGACCGGGAGCTGCGCGCGGGGCTTGCCGAAGTGATCAAGTACGGGCCGATCGCCGACGCGGGCTTCCTCTGCTGGATCGAAGACAACCTCGAAGCGCTGCTCGCCCGCGACAAGGTCGTGCTCGGCTACGCCATCCGACGCAGCTGCGAAATCAAGGCCGACGTGGTGGGCCAGGACGAACGCGAGCAGGGACTGCGCGCGATCCTGAACTTCGGCCACACCATCGGCCATGCGATCGAAGCCGGGCTGGGGTACGGCGCCTGGCTGCACGGCGAGGCCGTGGGTTGCGGGATGGTGCTGGCCGCGGATCTGTCCCACCGCCTGGGCCTGATGCCCGCCGCGTTCGTGGAACGCGTGCGGGTGCTCGTCCAGCGCGCCGGCTTGCCCGTCATGCCGCCAAAGCTCGGGGCGGAGCGCTATCTGCAGCTGATGCGGGTGGACAAGAAGACCGAATCCGGCGCACTGCGCTTCGTGCTCATCGAGGCGCTCGGGCGAGCGGGGCTGCATGCCGTGCCGGATGCCGTCGTCGCGGAAACGCTGGCAGCGCACGGGGCCGCTTGATGACCGGCCCGGCGCGCCCCGCCTACGCTGCGGATCCGTCGCGCAGCCGCGGACGGCGCTTGCCGGAGCCCGCAGCGCCGACGCGCAGCGAGTACCAGCGGGATCGCGACCGGATCATCCACAGCACGGCCTTCCGGCGCCTGGTCTACAAGACCCAGGTGTTCCTGAACCATGAAGGCGACCTGTTCCGCACGCGGCTGACCCACTCGCTGGAAGTGGCCCAGCTCGGTCGCTCGATGGCGCGCAGCCTGGGCCTGGATGAAGACCTGGTCGAGGCGATCGCCCTGGCCCACGATCTCGGTCACACGCCCTTCGGCCACGCCGGCCAGGACGTGCTGGACACCTGCATGCAGGGTCATGGCGGGTTCGAGCACAACCTGCAATCCCTGCGCGTGGTGGACCATCTGGAGCAGCGCTACCCGGCGTTTGACGGCCTGAACCTGTGCTTCGAGACGCGCGAGGGCATCCTGAAGCACTGCTCGCGCCGCAACGCCGAGCTCATCGAAGCCGCCGAACCCGATGGCATTGCCCGCCGCTTTCTGCACGGCGGGCAGCCGAGCCTAGAGGCGCAGCTGTGCAACCTCGCCGATGAGGTCGCCTACAACGCCCACGACGTGGACGACGGCGTGCGGTCGGGCCTGATCGAGCTGGAGCAGTTGCTCGACGTGGCACTGGTCCGAGAACACTGGCGAGCGGCGCTCGCGGCGCATCCGCAGCTGCAGGGCCGGCGCTTGCTGTTCGAGACCATCCGCCGCATGCTGTCGGCCCAGGTCTACGACATCATCGACGCGACACGTGCGGCATTGGAGGAGGCGGCACCGGACAGCCCCGACGCCGTGCGCCGCGCCGAAAAACCCTTGCTGCGCTTCAGCCTGGAGATGCGTGCGCAGAGCACGGCCCTCAAGCGATTCCTGTTCGCCAACCTCTACCGCCATCCCCAGGTACAGGCCACCCGTGCGCGCGCCGAGCAGGTTCTCCGCGACCTCTTCGCGGCGTACGTCGGTGATGGCAGCCAACTCCCCGCCGACTTCGCCGCCCGCCCCGACCGCGAGCGCGCCTGCGCCGACTACATCGCCGGCATGACCGACCGCTTCGCCCTCAAGGAACACACCCGCCTGACCGGACAGACCCTCTTCTGAGGGCCCATGAAAATGGGGTCGGAGTCGTTTATTCTGGCGCCGTCCTCACTGCGCCCGAAAGGGTTGTCCGCATGGCTCGCTTGCCTCGCCTCATCCTCCCTGGCCAGCCGCACCACGTCATCCTGCGCGGCAACAACCGCCAGGCCATCTTCTTCAGCGACCTCGACCGCCAGCATCTGCTGAACACCCTCGGCGACGCGGCCGCGCAATATGGCGTCAGCCTGCACGCCTATGTGCTGATGGACAACCACTTCCATCTGCTCGTCACGCCGCCGACTGCCGATGCCCTCAGCCGCATGATGCAGGCGCTCGGGCGGCGCTATGTTGGGTGGTTCAACGCCCGCCACCAGCGCAGTGGCACGCTCTGGGAAGGGCGCTTCCGGGCTGGGCTGATCGAGGGCGAGCGGCATCTGATGGCCTGCATGCGCTATATCGAGCTCAACCCTGTGCGCGCCGGCTTGTGCCAGCGGCCCGAGGAGTGGACGTGGTCGAGTGCGGCGCACCACCTGGGCCTGGCCCGACAGGGGCTCATTTCGGAGCATCCGCTGTATTGGTCGATGGGCAACACACCCTTCGAGCGGGAACATGCCTATCGCGAGTTCATCGACCAGGGTGTGGCGCCGAAGGAGCAGTTGTTGTTCACCGAGGCTGTCCTGCGCGGACGACCGGTGGCGAGCGAGGCCTTTCTCAAGCCGCTGGCAGGCGAGCATGAGCGCGTCGTGGTGCGGCGCCCGCGTGGAAGGCCCCGCAAACTGATGCTCACGGCGACGCCAGCTGACTCTGGCCCCATTTAAATAACAAGACTTGACTTGTCCGATTTAAATCGACTCTGACCCCATTTTAATGAAGTTGCCGCAATTGCTGCGGTGCAGTACGCTTCTGCCCTGTTACGTATCAGGAGGGCGCCATGAGCCACGCCGCGCAGATTCAGTCCGAGATTCAAGACCTGGCCGAACACGGGCTGTACCGGCCGTCGAATGAGAAGGACGCCTGCGGTCTGGGTTTCGTGGCGCACATCAAGGGTCACAAGGCGCACCACATCGTCCAGCAGGGCCTGAAGATCCTCGAGAACCTCGACCACCGGGGTGCCGTGGGTGCGGACAAGCTGATGGGCGATGGCGCCGGCATCCTGATCCAGATCCCCGACGAGTACTACCGCGAGGAAATGGCCAAGCAGGGCATCACCCTGCCGCCGCCCGGCGAGTACGGCGTGGGCATGATCTTCCTGCCCAAGGAAGCCGCTTCGCGCCTGGCCTGCGAGCAGGAACTCGCCCGCGCGGTGAAGGCCGAAGGCCAGGTGCTGCTCGGCTGGCGCGATGTGCCGGTGGACCGCGACATGCCGATGTCGCCCACCGTCCGCGAGAAGGAGCCGGTGATCCGCCAGATCTTCATCGGCCGCGGCCCGGACATCATCGTGCCCGACGCCCTCGAGCGGAAGCTCTACGTCATCCGCAAGACCGCTTCCAGCGCCATCCAGGCGCTCAAGCTCACGCACAGCCGCGAGTACTACGTGCCCAGCATGAGCTGCCGCACGGTCATCTACAAGGGCCTGCTGTTGGCCGACCAGGTTGGCAAGTACTACCTGGACTTGGCGGACCCGCGGGTCGTCTCGGCCATCGCCCTCGTGCACCAGCGCTTCTCGACCAACACCTTCCCCGAGTGGCCGCTGGCCCACCCCTACCGCATGGTCTGCCACAACGGCGAGATCAACACGGTCAAGGGCAACTTCAACTGGATGCGCGCCCGTGAAGGCGTCATGAAGTCCCCGGTGCTGGGTGACGACCTGAAGAAGCTCTATCCGATCAGCTTCGAGCACCAGTCCGACACGGCCACCTTCGACAACGCCATCGAGCTGTTGACGATGTCCGGCTACCCGCTGGCCCATGCCGCCATGATGATGATCCCGGAGGCCTGGGAGCAGCACGAAGGCATGGACGAGCGCCGCCGTGCCTTCTACGAATACCACGCCGCCATGATGGAGCCCTGGGACGGCCCCGCCGCCATGGCCTTCACCGACGGCCGCCAGGTCTGCGCCGCGCTGGACCGCAACGGCCTGCGCCCGGCGCGCTACTGCATCACCGACGACGACCTCGTCGTGATGGCCTCCGAGTCGGGCGTGCTTCCCATCCCCGAGAGCAAGATCGTCAAGAAGTGGCGCCTGCAGCCCGGCAAGATGTTCCTGATCGACCTGGAGCAGGGCCGCATCGTCGACGACGAGGAACTGAAGAACCAGTTCGCCAACGCGCGCCCCTACCGCCAGTGGATCGAGAACGTGCGCGTCAAGCTGGACGACATCGCCGTCCCTGACGGCGTGCGCCCGGCTTTCGACACCTCACTGCTCGACCGCCAGCAGGCCTTCGGCACCACGCAGGAAGACATCAAGTTCCTGCTCGCCCCGATGGCCGCCAACGGTGAGGAAGGCATCGGCTCCATGGGCAACGACTCGCCCCTGGCCGTGCTGTCGAGCAAGAACAAGCCGCTCTACAACTACTTCAAGCAGCTCTTCGCCCAGGTCACGAACCCGCCGATCGACCCGATCCGCGAGAACATCGTGATGTCGCTGAACAGCTTCATCGGCCCGAAGCCCAACCTGCTGGACATCAACGCCATCAACCCGCCGATGCGGCTGGAAGTGAGCCAGCCCATCCTGGACTTCGACGACATGGCGCGCCTGCGCAGCATCGAAGGCCCGACCAACGGCAAGTTCAAGCCGAGCGAACTCGACATCACCTACCCGCGTGAATGGGGCCGTGAGGGTGTCGAAGCGCAGCTCGCGTCGCTGTGTGCCTCGGCCGTGGACGCGATCAAGTCCGGCCACAACATCCTCATCATCACCGACCGTCACGTCAGCCGTGACCGTGTCGCCATCCCCGCGCTGCTGGCGCTGTCCGCCGTGCACCACCACCTGGTGCGCGAGGGCCTGCGCACGACGGCCGGCCTGGTCGTCGAGACCGGCACGGCCCGCGAAGTCCACCACTTCGCCGTGCTGGCCGGTTATGGCGCCGAAGCCGTTCACCCGTATCTGGCGCTCGAAACGCTCGAGGCCATGCAGGACGAACTGCCGGCCAAGCTGACCGCCGAACAGGCCCGCTACAACTACATCAAGGCGGTGGGCAAGGGTCTGTCCAAGATCATGTCCAAGATGGGCATCTCGACCTACATGTCCTACTGCGGCGCGCAGATCTTCGAGGCCATCGGCCTGAAGGCGGACTTCGTCGAGAAGTACTTCCGCGGCACGGCCACGCAGGTGGGTGGCATCGGCGTGTTCGAGGTGGCGGAAGAGGCCATCCGCATGCACGAGGCAGCCTTCGGTGACGACCCCATCCTCGAAAACATGCTGGACGCCGGCGGCGAGTACGCCTGGCGCACCCGCGGCGAAGAGCACATGTGGACGCCCGACGCCATCGCCAAGCTGCAGCACAGCTCGCGCAGTGGCAAGTTCGAGACCTACAAGGAATACGCCCAAATCATCAACGACCAGAGCAAGCGCCACATGACGCTGCGCGGCCTGTTCGAGTTCAAGTTCGACCCGAGCAAGGCGATCCCGCTGGAGGAGGTCGAGCCGGCGAGCGAGATCGTCAAGCGCTTCGCCACCGGCGCCATGTCGCTGGGCTCCATCTCCACCGAGGCGCACGCCACGCTCGCCGTGGCCATGAACCGCATCGGCGGTAAGAGCAACACGGGCGAGGGCGGTGAAGACCCGGCGCGCTACCGCAACGAGCTCAAGGGCATCAAGATCGTCGGCGGCAGCAAGGTCGGCGACGTGCTCGGCCACAAGATCATGGAAGCCGACTACGAGCTGCAGGACGGCGACAGCCTGCGCTCCAAGATCAAGCAGGTGGCTTCGGGCCGCTTCGGCGTCACGACCGAATACCTGGTCAGTGCCGACCAGATCCAGATCAAGATGGCCCAGGGCGCCAAGCCCGGCGAGGGCGGCCAGCTGCCCGGCGGCAAGGTGAGCGAGTACATCGGCTTCCTGCGCCACTCGGTGCCGGGCGTGGGCCTCATCAGCCCGCCGCCGCACCACGACATCTACTCCATCGAAGACCTGGCCCAGCTCATCCACGACCTGAAGAACGTCAACCCGAAGGCGGACGTCTCGGTCAAGCTGGTGTCCGAAGTTGGCGTCGGCACGGTCGCCACCGGTGTGGCCAAGTGCAAGGCCGATCACATCGTCATCGCCGGCCACGACGGCGGCACGGGCGCATCGCCCTGGTCGTCCATCAAGCACTGCGGCACGCCGTGGGAGCTGGGCCTGGCCGAAGCGCAGCAAACCCTGGTGCTGAACCGCCTGCGCGGCCGCGTGCGCGTGCAGGCCGACGGCCAGATGAAGACCGGCCGCGACGTCGTCATCGGCGCGCTGCTGGGCGCGGATGAATTCGGCTTCGCCACCGCTCCGCTGGTGGCCGAGGGCTGCATCATGATGCGCAAGTGCCACCTCAACACCTGCCCGGTGGGCGTGGCCACCCAAGACCCGGTGCTGCGCAAGAAGTTCACCGGCCGACCCGAGCATGTCGTCAACTACTTCTTCTTCGTCGCTGAAGAGGCCCGCCAGATCATGGCCCAGCTCGGCGTGCGTAAGTTCGACGAACTCATCGGTCGCAGTGACTGGCTCGACACCAAGAAGGCCATCTCGCACTGGAAGGCCAAGGGCCTGGACTTCGCCCGCATCTTCCACCGCCCGGCCGTGCCGGCCGAGGTCTCGCGCCTGCACAACGATGTGCAGGACCACGGCCTGGACCGCGCCCTGGACGTGAAGCTCATCGAGAAGTGCCTGCCCGCCTTCGAGAAGGGCGAGAAGGTGCAGTTCATGCAGGAAGTGACCAACGTGCGCCGCTCGGTCGGTGCACGCCTGTCCGGCGAGCTGATCCGCCGCAAGCCCGAAGGCCTGCCCGACCACACCATCTTCATCCAGATGGAAGGCACGGGCGGCCAGAGCTTCGGCGCCTTCCTGGCCCAGGGCATCACCTTCTACCTGATCGGTGACGCCAACGACTACACCGGCAAGGGCCTGTCCGGTGGGCGCGTGGTGGTGCGCCCGAGCATCGACTTCCGCGGCGACGCCACCAAGAACATCATCGTCGGCAACACCGCGCTCTACGGCGCGACCCGTGGTGAGGCCTTCTTCCGCGGTGTGGCCGGCGAGCGCTTCGCGGTGCGCCTGTCGGGTGCGACCGCGGTGGTGGAAGGAACGGGCGACCACGGCTGCGAGTACATGACCGGCGGCACCGTCGCCGTGCTCGGCAAGACCGGCCGCAACTTCGCCGCCGGCATGAGCGGCGGCATCGCCTACGTCTATGACGAGGACGGTCACTTCGCCAAGCGTTGCAACACCAGCATGGTCTCGCTCGAAAAGCTGCTGAGCGCCCAGGAGCAGGAAGCCAGCGTCGACCGCGCCATCTGGCACCGCACCAAGGGTGTGGACGGCCTGGACCGCGAGCAGCAGACCGACGAGGCCATCCTCAAGAAGCTGCTGGAAGACCACCACCGCTGGACCGGCAGCCAGCGCGCCCGCGACATCCTCGACCACTGGGCCGAGTCGCGCGCGAAGTTCGTCAAGGTCTTCCCGAACGAGTACCGCCGCGCGCTGGGTGAGCTCAACGCCGCGAAGGAAGCTGCACAAACCATCGCTCAGGCCAAGGCGCCTGCGGCGGCCAAAGTCTGAGGAGAAAAGCCGTGGGAAAAGTGACTGGCTTTCTGGAGTACGAGCGTCTGGAAGAGGGCTACGAGCCCGTGCCGGCTCGGGTCAAGAACTACAAGGAATTCGTCATCGGCCTGAACGTCGAGCAGGCGAAACAGCAGGGCGCCCGCTGCATGGACTGCGGCACGCCGTTCTGCAACAACGGCTGCCCGGTGAACAACATCATTCCGGACTTCAATGACCTGGTCTACAAGGGCCGGCCGGAGGACTGGAAGAATGCGATCACGGTGCTGCACAGCACGAACAACTTCCCCGAGTTCACCGGCCGCATCTGCCCCGCGCCCTGCGAGGCCGCCTGCACGCTGAACGTCAACGATGACGCGGTGGGCATCAAGTCCATCGAACACGCCATCATCGACCGCGCCTGGGCCGAAGGCTGGGTGCAGCCACAGCCCCCCAAGGTCAAGACGGGCAAGACGGTCGCTGTCGTCGGCTCCGGCCCGGCGGGCCTCGCGGCCGCGCAGCAACTCGCCCGCGCGGGCCACAGCGTGACGGTGTTCGAGAAGAACGACCGCGTCGGCGGCCTGCTGCGCTACGGCATCCCGGACTTCAAGATGGAGAAGTCCCACATCGACCGCCGCGTCGAGCAGATGAAGGCCGAGGGCGTCGAGTTCCGCACCGGCGTGCTGGTGGGCAGCCTGCCCGAGGGCAGCAAGGTCACGAACTGGGCCAAGGAGACCATCTCGGCCGACGAGCTCAAGGCGCAGTTCGATGCCGTGCTGCTGGCCGGTGGCGCCGAGCAGTCGCGTGACCTGCCCGTGCCGGGCCGCGACCTGGCCGGCGTGCATTTCGCGATGGAGTTCCTGCCGCAGCAGAACAAGGTCAATGCGGGCGACAAGCTCAAGGGCCAGATCACGGCGTCCGGCAAGCACGTCATCGTCATTGGCGGTGGCGACACCGGCTCCGACTGCGTCGGCACCAGCAACCGCCACGGCGCCAAGAGCGTGACCCAGTTCGAGCTGCTGCCCCAGCCGCCGGAGATCGAGGACCGCCCGCTGACCTGGCCCTACTGGCCGATCAAGCTGCGCACCTCGTCCAGCCACGAAGAAGGCTGCGAGCGCGAGTTCGCCATCGCCACGAAGGAGTTCATCGGCGAGAAGGGCAAGCTCACCGGCGTGAAGACCGTGCGCCTGCAATGGCAGGGCGGCAAGATGACCGAGGTCGAGGGCAGCGAGCAGGTGCTCAAGGCCGACATCGCCTTCCTGGCGATGGGCTTCGTGTCGCCCGTGTCGAGCATCCTGGAGGCTTTCGGCATCGACAAGGACGCCCGTGGCAACGGCAAGGCGGCCACCGACGGCGCGAATGCCTACCGGACGAATGTCGACAAGGTGTTTGCCGCCGGCGACATGCGCCGCGGCCAGAGCCTCGTGGTGTGGGCGATCCGGGAAGGCCGCCAGGCGGCGCGAGCCGTCGACGAGTACCTGATGGGCGCGTCGAGCCTGCCCCGCTGAGGCCAGCCCCTCAGGGCACCACGGCCGCCGACGGGATGTCGCGCGGCGTGGGCTGCCGGGCCGTCAGGCACCGGGCGGCATCGCGCCCGGCGCTGGGCAGCCAGGCCAGTTGCGGGGCGGGCGTGTCCGCCTCGAACCGCACCAGGAAGCAGTAGGTCGAGTCGCTGCCCGGCTGGAACTGCGCCTGGCGCAGCGCGCGCGCCGCCGCTTTCTGGAAGGCGGGCGCGGGCGCCGGCTCCCCGGGCGGCGCGCCCGTCACCACATCCGCCGGCATGCCGTTCGCGTCCACCTGGACGAAGACCCGCAGGCGAACGCCGTCCGGGGGCAGGGGCGCATCGGGATGGTCCAGTGCCGGCGGGGCGTTCGGTGCGAACACGGGTGGTGTCGTGCTGTCGGTGACCGTCGCTGCAGCGGCTGGCGGCTGCGCTTGCGAAGCGGTTGCTGGCGAGGGGGGCATGGACGGCGGCGCTTCGGCAGGCGCCGGCTGGGCCGACGGGGCGTCAACCGGCGCCTCGAGGGCGCGCGGCGGCTCGGTCAGGTAGCGCGCCTGCACGGCGCCCGGCGTGTGTGCGCCGGATCCGGCGCCGCGGTCGTTGGACCGGGCCAGGCCCACCAGCACCGCCGCGTGGGCCGCCAGCGCCAGGGCGACGCAGACTGGCGCCGGCTGGCGCCACCGCACGCCCCAGCCCGCCATCACTGCTGCTGCAGGTCTCGCCAGGACAGGCGCCGGGTCGTGCCCGCGCCCGGATCGGTCGGCACGGTCTTGGAGATCGTGGAGTCGTTCGACATCCGCGTCAGGCTGACGACGCGGTTATTCGGCAGCTTCACGATGGCCGGCCGTGTGGCGATGGCATTGCCCAGCGACACGCTGGCCACCGACTTCGCCGCGTTCGCGGGCGCGCCCGTGCGGTAGTCGAGGAAGTTGATCCAGCTGCTGCCGCCAACCTTGCACACGTTGCCTTGCTCGATGACGTTGGACGTCACGACCAGCGTACCCAGGGCGAGCTGCGGGTCGGTGTTCACGCGCTCGCGGGTCTGGGGCAGGTCGACGAACCAGCCGCCGTTGGTGGCCAGGTTGACCGGGTTTGGCGTGCCATTGGTGCGCACCGACTCGCCTGCGGCGCAAACGCTGGAGCCCGTCGGGCAGTTGCCCACCGTGAGGGTCTGCTCCACAAAGCTGTTGGCCGGCAGGCGCGGGTTGCCGATGTCCACCGTGTTCATGTTGTCCTTGATGCCGTAGATGCTCTGCGGGCTGGCGTCCACCAGGTCGGTCTGGCCCAGGTAGCGGCCCGTGCCGACGTACACCATGACGGTGCTGCCGATCTGGCCCAGCTCGGGGCGAGACGTGATCGGCTGCGATGCGCCGGTCTTGTCCTTCAGGGTCGCGATGCGCTGGGCGTCGTAACCCGGTGCGCCGACATTGTTGTTGACGTCGAAGCGCCAGAGATTGCCCGCGTTGTCACCACCGTAGACACGCTGGATGGTGTTGTCGACTTCGCTGTTGTCCACCCAGGCGCGGATGTGGGCGAGGCCGGACGGCGTCGCCTTGGTGCCGACGTTGGTCGAGATCGTGCGGATGATGGAACCGTCCGATGCGTTCAGCACGTACAGCCGGCCAACGCCGTCACCGTTCGCGACGTTGTTGTAGCCCGAGCCGAAGATCACCACCCAGGTGCCGTTGGTGAGTTTGCCGATCTCCGGCTTGCCAAGCGTCAGGCCCAGGTTGTTGTGGGTGAACTCCCAGAGCGCCTTGGGTGCGGTCGGATCGGTGACGTCCAGGGCAACGTAGCTGCTGCCGCCCGCCCCCAGGCCGGCCACCAGCATGGTGATCCAGGTCCCGTTCACGTAGACATCCTGCACGACCGGCGTGCCATCGACAAAGTATTGGTGCTGACTGGCGTACTGCTTGTCGGCCAGCTTGTAGAGGTTGGGCAACACGGCCTGCGGCACGTACGCCCACATTTCAACGCCAGTGTCAGCATTGAAGGCATGCAACATGCCATCGTTGGCACCCACGTACACCGCACGGGTGCGCGTCGCGGCCTTGGCCTGCAGCTTGTCGTAGTCGACGTCCGTGTAGCTCAGCAGTGACTTGCCGACGTAGACGGCTTCCGAGTTCACGATGTCGCCCAGCAGGTAGGCGCGCTGGCGGTAGTACTTGGTGGCGTCGGTCAGCGGGCCTTCGTTTGTGCGGTCGCCGCGCAGGAAGTTGACCAGGTTGCTGCCTGCTGCGCTTGCCTGGTCGCTGCTCGACAGGCAGTAGGGTCCTACGCTGCAGAACTGGCTGAGCGCACGGCCCGCCGTGGTGATGTACGAGAGCTGGAAGTTGGCCTGCTCAGTGCTCGACATGGACGTCCAGTCGAAGCTCTTGAGCTTGTTCGACGTGCCAGACGCATACATGTAGATCGTGCGCGAGTTGTTGGCCTCGAGCAGGTCCCGTGCCGACCAGTCCACGCCCGCGTTCACGAGGCCCGTCGACACGTCCAGGCGCTGGCTCTTGAGGTCACCCGACCATTCCGAGGTCTTGAAGGTGGACAGGAAGACCTGGTTGTCGCCGGCCGAGACGTTCGGGTTGCTCGTGGTGGCCGCCGCCGCAGCGCCGACCTCGGCCGCCAGCGACTGGATGGCGCTGGTCAGGCCCGTGTAGAGCGAGGTCGGGTTGGACGCGCTGAAGTAGGTGCCGCCCCCGTTCACGGCCGCATGCCACAGGTCGTCGATGGCCGTCAGCGTGTTGCTGACCGGGATGGGCCAGGTGCAGGTGCCGCTGGTCTGCCAGC
The DNA here is from genome assembly GCA_003963005.1 of Burkholderiales bacterium. Classification (GTDB taxonomy): domain Bacteria; phylum Pseudomonadota; class Gammaproteobacteria; order Burkholderiales; family Burkholderiaceae_C; genus Pelomonas. The sequence goes on along the minus strand of RXJW01000224.1, from coordinate 23,339 downwards.
TGCACACGCCATTGGACGGATCCGGTGCAGCGCCCTTCAGCACCGCGTAGAAGTCACCGCTCGTGTCTGTCAGGTAGGTGGGCGAGAACTGCATGAAGCCAGATGCGCCCAGGCCGAGCGTGAAGGTCTTCATGATCTGCATTTCATCTGTGCCGGCGGCACTGCTGGCATTGCCGCACACGTCGGCACCCGTACCGCTGCCGCTGGTGCAGGCCGCGGAGCCGGTGGCGCCGGTGCGCAGGTCGGTGTTCGCGTAATACGCGGCGACGTCGGCCAGGGTGTTGGGCGTGCTGTTGCCGTCCTGCATCGGCGGCTGGAAGCCACCGTCCTGGTCCCCGATCGCGGTGCTTCCGTCCAGTTGGGTCGGAGTGGCCGCCTCGTTCCAGAAGCCGTCGGTCGACAGGATGGTGAAGTTCTTCTGGCAGGAGTACTGCACTGGGTCCACTACGGTCGAGCCCTTGAACGACTTGCCGTTGTACTTGCCGGCGTACAGCTTCCCGGCGTCCGAGAGTGCCGTGCGCAGTGGCGTGGAGTTGCCCGGCCGCGCCGCGAAGAGTTTGGCAAACCAGTAGGTCTTTTGCGTTGCGTCGAAGGTGTTGAGGTTCAGGAAGTCGGCGCCGGTGTTGTTGTTGATGCTCATGTAACCGACGCGACGATCGGTGCCAATGGCGCCGAACGCGGCGGAGGCCGAAGACTTCATCGACTGCATCCGCGTGTGGTAGTAGGTCCACCAATTCGCGAAATTCGTCATCTCCTCGTCGTAGGTGCACGAGCCTGCATTCGTCGTGCAGTCGATGCGGCCGGCAGCCTTGGGGTAGGTGGTGCGGCTGGGAATGATGTCCACGCGCTCAAACCGGCCGCCGAAGGTGCCGGGCACTGCCGTGACTGCGGCCGTGTAGCCGCTGAACGCCGGGCTGGCGTTGTCCAGCGGCAGGGTGCAGTTCGTTGGCGTGCGGGTGAAGGACACGGTCGCCGTCGTGTTGACGCCGGCCGGTGCCGTGATGGTGACTGTGCGGCCGCTGTTGGTGGTGCTGGCTGTGTAGGCGGTCGATGAATTCGCCGGCAGACCTGCCGTTCGCGCATTGATCTGCTGCGCGATCAAGTTGCCGACCGTGTTGCGGCTGTTGCTCGCCGTCGTAGCGGCGGCCAGCAGGTTCACGCCGCCAACCGTGACGGCCGTCACCGACACGTTGCAACTGGGGTTGGTCGTGATCGTGAAGGTCACGCGCGCCGGGATTTCCGCGGCGGCCGCCGTGCCGGCCGTGAAGAACTTGGTCGGGAACCGGGCAAAGGAGAACGTGTTGTTGCGCGTGGCCTGGCAGGCAGCCGTGCCCGGTGTGGTGGCACGTGAATCCGCGTCCGTTTTGCACCAGCGCACCGGTGCGGCATAGGTGTAGCCGTTGCCGGCGGTACTTTGGCAGTTGCGCAGGTCAGGGCCGGTGCAGTACTCCGCCGGGACGATGCTGTAGTAGTAGGGGCCGAATGTGCGCTGGGCTACGGTGGCGTTGTCTGGTGCACCGGTCGCAACCCAACCCGAACCGGTGGCGCTGGTGGGGTTGTAGGTCGTGTAGGACTTGCCATTGACCGTGCCAGGCAGGACGTAGTTGTCATTGCGCAGGCAATCGGTCAGCGTCGCGTCCGTGCACCATTCGGTGTCAGGGAACTGGGTCGTCAGGTCGACGGTGACCGTGTTTGCCGGGAGGCTGTAGGCATCATTCTTGACCAAGGTCCAGCCGGTGGTGGCGGTCCGGGTCTGGCTCGGCCAGGAACTGCCATCAGCCTTGATCGGCGGCTTGTAGTAGACGGTAGGGTCGTAAGCCACGCCATTGAAAGTCGCCGTGTGAAACGGCGCCTGACCGCGCTTGATGCCGAACGGCGAGGCGCCCTGGTAGCAGGCCGAGTTGTTGTCGCCGTTGATGCAGCAGGTGTTGTTGAAGGCGCCACTGTTCGTGGCTGTCGCGCCGCTGCTGCGGCACAGCTTCGGGTCCGGGCTGCCGTCGCCGCTGATGTGGTCGGGCAGGAAGTCGAAGCTCATCGAGCCGGAGTCATCGAGGACGAACAGCACGTTCGCCTTCACCGTGTTCGGTGATGCGACGATCAGCGGCGACTGGTAGATGTCGGTCAGGCCCGTGGTCTGGGCCGACGTGCACTGTGCCGCGACGGCGAGCAGCCCAGCGAGGGCAGCTCGGAACGGGAAACGGCTGAAGCTGAAGTTCATGATGACCTCGTCGATGGACCGGGACCTGGCGCTCAGATGGCGACCATGGTCTGGATGTAGCTGGTGGCATTGCGCGCGCTCTGCACGCGCACCGTGATGCGGTAATAGACCTGGCTGGCCTGTTTGAGCTTCAAGCTCGAAGACTTGCTGCTGTTCTGGACGGCCGCCGGCAGCGTGGGGGCGGATTCGCAGCGGCTGGCGGTCGGGTCGCCGGCGTTCGCACAGAGCCGGTGGATCACGAACGACACCTGGTTGCCGGCGGCATCGGCCGGCAGGGCGTTGATCTGGTTGGCCGCCACCAGGGTCTGCCAGAAGGCTTCCCAGGTCTGGTTGGGTGCCGGATCTGCCCGCGTGGGCACGTAGTTGTAGGTTTCGGTCGCGCTGGCGTTGATCGTGTTCCAGAGCTTGTTGGCCGGCGTGGGCGGCGCCGGCGCGGGTGCAGTCTGCGCGAGTTCGGCCGATTTCTGCTCCAGCCAGGCGATCGCGCGCTCGACGCCCACGTCGGCCGCCTGCAGCGCGGCTTGCTGAAAGGCAAGATTGCCGGCCACGCGATTGCTGCCGAACACACCGCGCATCAGGCCTACGGCGGCGAGTGACATGGCCGCTAGCACGATCAGTGCCAGCACCAGCACCAGGCCACGCTGGCGCTGCGCGCGGGAGGGGAGGGAGGTCAGGGGCATGATACGAAGTCGGGCTCTGCAGCACCGGGTGTGTTGCGCAGGGGGACCGTCGTTTCGAAGGTCCGGTAGCGGTACTTCTGCCATTCGGGATTCACGGTGCTGAAGCTGATCGGTGCGGAACCGCCCCAGCTCGGCGCGCTCGCCGTGACAGTGTTCTTGTCCGGCTGGCGACTGCGGGACACCAGCACCAGACGCACACCGACCACCCGGGACCAGCCGCAGGGCGTGATCGGTGAAGTCTGGTCGTAAGAGTCGGCAGTCAGGTCACGGGGCACGGCGGTGTCCTTTGCGTACTCGGCACGCAGGCTCACAATGCCCTCGGCGACTTCGGACCAGTTCGCCGGGTCGCGACTGGTGCAGTCCTGTGTCAGGAAATCGCACACGGTCAGACGGCTTGATCTCACCGCGTACGCGAGGAAGCGCGGCGTGCGGCCAAAGCTGAACAACGTGCCGTTGGAAGCGTTGACCATGCCCAGCGTGACGTAGGCGTTGGTCGCGGTTGGCGCCTGGGCAATGGTCGTGAGCGACACGATGCACGGGGTGGCGCGCGTCTGCGGCGCGACGACCACGTAGTCGCCCAGCTGGAAGGCCTGCGGCGCCGCCACCGCATACGTGGTTGCAGCGGGCTGCGAGTTGATCAGGCTGCCCTCGGGCGAGCCCAGGCCCGCCCCGTAGCTGACCACAATCACGTCGGTGTCGTCGTCGCCATCCGGCACCTGGTCCGGATTGATGATCACCGGCACCAGATCGTTGATGGTGCGGGACGGTGTCACCTGCAACTGGCAGTCGAGCAGCTTCATGTTGCTGAAGCCCTGACCTGCCTGGCGCAGGTCACGCTGCAACTGGCTCATGGCGATCGCGCCGGTCGTCTGGGCATCGTCACCGCCGGTGGTGGTGCGGCGCTGGCCCTCGGCGACGCGGAAGATCTGCGTCACCACAATCACTGCCGCCATCGCGACGACGATGCCGACCATCAGCTCCACGAGGCTGAAGCCGGAGCTCAGGCGTGAACGGTAGTAGGAGCGGCGCATCACTTGATCTCGTTGGTCAGCACGAAGCTGTGGGCCGGGTCCGAGGCGGGCTCGCCAGGCGCTTTCCAGCGCATCGTGATGGTCACGAGCGTGCTGGGCGGGCGCGTGGACGGGGAGGAGGCGGCGCCGACAATGTCGGCCAGCGGCGCCATCTGCGTGACCACCACGGTGGGCGGATAGGTGGCTGCACCCGGCAGAGTCGCCTGCACCTGGGCTTTCCAGGTGAGGTAGTTCGCGCCATTGGTGGCGCTGCTGAAGCCGGCGTTGAGGGTCGCGAAGCTGCGATTGCTCAGCCACATCTGGCCGATCAACGCGTTGGCAAGCAGCGTCGCGTCGGTGCGGTATTGCGACTGGCCGGATTGCTTGATGGCGTTGGCCTGCAGGCCCACGAGCCCGAGCACGCCAAGCGCGAAGATCAGCAGCGCAATCAGCACTTCCAGCAACATCACGCCGGATTGGGAGCGGCGGTTCTTCAGCATGCTTGCGTGTCGCCGACCGGCGCGTTGGGGTTGCACATGCGCACCTGGCCACTCGGGCTGACGAGGATGCGCAGACAGGTGATGCGTCCGCCACTGGCGACGCAGGTGCCGGCGGTCGATGCCGGCGTGATGTCGATCGTGACTAGCGAGGGCGTCACGGCCGGTGCGATCGGCACTTGCCGCCCCAGGCCGTTGAAAACCACCTGCGAGGAGCTGGAGGCGATGACGATGCCCGCCCCAGTCTCCCGTGCGGCGCGGACCTGCAGGATGCTGGGCGCCACCGTGTCGCTCGGCGCGGCATTGCAGTTGTTCTCGACCGAGTCGACGTTGCTGTCCGCGTCCACCACGTCCACGACCCAGTTGGCACTGGTGGTGCTGCGGGCGCAGGTGGCATCCAGCGTGGTGGTGAGCTGGAAGCGCACCTGCGTGTTGCGTGTCGCAGCCTCGCTCTTCGCATATTGCACGCCGGCCAGCAAGCCTTCGGCGGTCGAGCGGATGCGGCTGTTGGACAGCCAGGCGCCGAACCCCGGCGCAGCAAACGCGAGCAGCACCGCCATGATGACCACGGCCACCATCAGCTCGACCAGGGTGACGCCCCGCTGGCGGGTGAGGATCAGCACGATCCGTCCTTCTTGACGACCCAGCACGTCGAGGAGCTGGTCCAGCCCGTGGGCACGGCCGTCGTCGCCTTGTTGGCCGCCTGATTGACGGTGTAGGTGAAGCCGGTCATGGAGCTCTTGCCGGTGGCAGCCAGCACATAGGCCGTGGCCGAGGACGAGGAGCATGCAAAGGTGAAGTACTGGCTGGACGTGCTGTCGCTCGCGCACGCCGGCGCATTCACGTAAGTGCGGTTGTCTTGAAAGTACTGCTCCAGCTGCACCTGCTTGGCCGCGAGGCCGGACGTGGCGTCCGGGATGCGCCCGCGCGTGGCGTAGTCGCGGTACTGTGGCAAGGCGACGGCCGCCAGGATGGCGACGATGGCAACGGTCACCATCACTTCGATCAGCGTGAAGCCGGCAGACCGTCGGACGGGATGGGCGTGGTGCGTGCAGGGCATAAGGGCACTTTGCATGTCAGGTGATGAATATTTTGGTGGGCCACCGCTTGGGCGTCATACCGCTCGTCGTGAAGCGATCAACGCTGGTCGCGCCTGCTACGGGATTCGTGAACTGACGCACGGTCCCTCGGACATGCGGTGGTGTCAGGGCGTTGTGCACTGCAAGGAGACGTAACAACGGCGGGTGCAGACAGCGCGCGGCAAGCGGTCCGGGTGGCGGCGCAACGGTTATCTCGGAGGACCAGCCGGGGATTCTTGGTGTTTCCCCTATCATGGCGCCCTTTCTCCCGCCCGGCTTTGGCCTGAACGCGTGAATTCCTTGGCATCTGCACCTCTGATCGAACTGCGTGACGTCAGCGTCGGCTACGGCGACCGCGTCATCCTGAATGGGGTCAACCTGACGCTGGAGCGTGGCAAGGTGCTGGCCCTGATCGGCACCTCGGGGGGCGGCAAGACCACCGTCCTTCGCCTGCTCGGGCGTCAACTGCGGCCGATGAGCGGCCAGGTGCTCTTCGACGGCCAGGACCTGGCTCCCCTCGACCTCGCCGGCCTGTATGCCGTGCGCCGTCGCATGGGCATGCTGTTCCAGTTCGGCGCGCTGTTCACCGACCTGAGCGTGTTCGAGAACGTGGCCTTCCCGCTGCGCGAGCACACGGACCTGCCCGAAGCCATGATCCGCGACCTCGTGCTGATGAAGCTCAATGCGGTGGGCCTGCGCGGCGCGCGCGACCTGCTGCCCAGCGAGATTTCCGGTGGCATGGCCCGCCGCGTGGCGCTGGCGCGTGCGATCGCGCTCGACCCGGATCTCGTCCTGTACGACGAACCCTTTGCCGGGCTGGATCCGATCTCGCTGGGGGTGGCAGCACGGCTGATTCGTGACCTGAATGACGCGCTGGGGCTGACCAGCGTCATCGTGTCGCACGACCTGCACGAGACCTTCGAGATCGCCGACCGGGTCGCGATGGTTGCCAACGGCCGCGTGGTTGCCCAGGGGACGCCGGACGAGCTTCGCCACAGCGATGACCCTTTGGTGCGCCAGTTCGTGGGCGCCGAGGCCGATGGCCCGGTGCGCTTCCACCAGCCCGCGCGACCGGTGGCGGAGGATTTCGGGGTGAATGCATGATCGCGCTGGCCAGCCGGATCGGCGCGCAATTGCGCTATGCCCTGGTGGACATCGGTGCTGCGGCCCGGCTGTTCTTCACCCTGCTCGCACGCTCGCCCCGGGCGCTGACCCGCTTCGTGCTCGTTCGCGAGCAGGTCTACTACCTGGGCAACCGCTCGCTGTCGATCATCGGCGTGTCGGGATTGTTCGTCGGCTTCGTGCTGGCCCTGCAGGGCTACTACACGCTGCAGCGCTACGGCTCCGCCGAGGCGGTGGGCCTGCTGGTGGCACTGAGCCTGGTGCGTGAACTGGGGCCCGTCGTGTCGGCGCTGCTCTTTGCCGGCCGGGCCGGCACGTCGCTCACGGCGGAGATCGGCCTGATGAAGGCCGGCGAGCAACTCACCGCGATGGAGATGATGGCGGTCGACCCCGTGCAGCGGGTGCTGGCGCCGCGCTTCCTCGGGGGCTTCATTGCGATGCCGTTACTTGCGGCAGTCTTTTCAGCCGTCGGCATCATCGGTGGATGGCTGGTGGCCGTGCCCCTGATCGGCATCGACGCCGGCGCGTTCTGGTCACAGATGCAGGGGGGGGTCGACGTCTTCGCAGACGTCGGCAATGGTGTCATCAAGAGCCTCGTGTTCGGCGTGACCGTCACTTTCGTCGCGCTGCTGCAGGGCTACACCTGCAGCCCCACGCCCGAGGGCGTGTCGGCGGCTACGACCCGCACCGTCGTGCTGTCCTCGCTGGCCGTACTGGCCCTGGACTTCATGCTCACGGCGCTGATGTTTTCGATTTAAGGGAGAAGGAAGGATGCAATCCTCTCGTTATGACGCCTGGGTGGGTTTCTTCGTGCTGATCGGCGGCGCGGCCCTGCTGTTCCTGGCGCTGAAGGCGGGCAACCTGCTCAGCCTCAACTTCGACGAGACCTACCAGGTCTCCGCACGTTTCGACAACATCGGCGGCCTGAAGGCGCGCGCCGCGGTCAAGAGCGCGGGCGTGGTCGTGGGCCGGGTGGAGTCCATCAGCTTCGACGACAAGACCTTCCAGGCCAAGGTGGTGCTGAACCTGCACAAGGGCACGATGTTCCCGAAGGACAGTTCGGCCAAGATCCTCACGTCGGGCCTGCTGGGCGAGCAGTACATCGGCCTGGAGCCGGGGGCCGACGAGAAGAACCTTGCCGCCGGCGACGTCATCCGGCAGACCCAGAGCGCGGTCGTGCTGGAGAACCTGATCGGGCAGTTCATCAACAGCAAGGCCTCGGACATGGGCAGTACCGGCGCCCAACCTGCGGCTTCGGGAGGCAAGCCATGAGCCGCCTGTTCAAGTTCCTCGCGCTGGTGATGCTCGTCGCCGGCCTGGCGGGCTGCCAGACCGTGAAGGGCGTGGGCACGCGCATCGAGCGCGCGGTCGACAAGGTGATGGGCTCCAAGGGCCAGCGGCTGGACCCGTGGGAGTCCTGGAACCGCAAGGTCTTCGCCTTCAACGAGAAGCTCGACGAGGCCGTGCTCAAGCCGGTCGCGACGGCCTACTCCGAGGTCGTGCCGGCACCGATCCGTACGGGCATCGACAACTTCTTCGGCAACATCGGCGACGCCTGGTCGGCGGTCAATCTGCTGCTGCAAGGGCGTTTCAAGGCCGGCATCGAGCAGGGCATGCGCTTCGCCGTGAACTCCACCTTCGGGCTGGCTGGCGTGCTGGATGTGGCGACCGAGGCCGGCCTCGAGAAGAACAGCCAGGACTTCGGCAAGACGCTGGGCAAGTGGGGCATGGGCACCGGCGCGTACATCGTCTGGCCTGTGTTCGGCCCGTCTTCCGTGCGTGACTCGCTGGCGCTGCCGATCGACTGGCAGGCCTCGCCGGCCGTCGTGTTCGACGACGGCCGCAAGAAGGTGGCCATCTCGGCGCTGAACCTCATCAACGCCCGCGCCAACTTCCTGCGCGCCGGCGAGATGCTCGAAGGCATTGCGCTGGACAAATACACCTTTTACCGGGACGCCTACCTCCAGCGCCGCGGCAGCTTCGATGATGACGACGAGGTCGAGGTGCTGGTGCCGGGCAACGGCGCCTCCGCGCCGGCGGCCGATCCGGGCCCGACGGCCAAGAAGCCGGCTGAGCCCGCATCTGCTGCGACCCGCTGAGCCAACCAAACGCGGGGCTCGCGCGTTGAGCGCCCGTCCCGTCCAGAGAAAGTGACACCATGACCCTGCTGAAATCCCTGCGTCGTTTCCTGACCCTGGCCACGCTTGGCCTCGGGCTCGTGCATGCCGCCCATGCGGCTGACGCCAGCGCACCTGACCTGCTGATCCGCCAACTCTCGCTGGAAACCATCGAGGCGGTGAAAGCTGACAAGGACATCCAGGCCGGCAACATCGGCAAGATCATTGCGCTGGTCGACTCCAAGGTCATGCCTCACGTCAACTTCCAGCGCATGACGGCCTCGGCCGTCGGCCGCTTCTGGCGGCAAGCCACGCCCGAACAGCAGGGCAAGCTGCAGGCCGAGTTCAAGACCCTGCTCGTGCGCACCTACGCGGGCGCCTTGACGCAGGTGAAGGACCAGACCATCGGCCTGAAACCGCTGCGTGCACAGCCGACGGACACGGAAGTCGTCGTGAAGACCGAGATCCGCGGCAAGGGCGACCCGATCCAGCTCGACTACCGCCTGGAGAAGGCCGGCACCGAGTGGAAGATCTACGACGTGAACGTGCTCGGCATCTGGCTGGCCGATCAGTACCGCAACAGCTTCGCCCAGGAAATCGGCGCCAACGGCATCGATGGCCTGATCAAGAGCCTGGCCGACAAGAACGCCAAGGCGGCCGCGCCGGCGAAGGGCTGATCTTGAGCGGCCTGAAGCTCCCCGCCCGGCTGCGCATGGACGGCGCCCGGGCCGCCTGGGCGCAGATGTCGCCCGCGCTGCGCGCCGAAGCGGCTCAGGTGTTGGCCGCGGCCGGGCGCGAGGTGCGCCTATCGGCAGCGGAGCTGTCGGATTTCGATTCCTCCGCCCTGAGCCTGCTGCTGTCGGCCGCGCGCCAGTGCAAGGAGCAGGGCGCGACGCTCAAGCTCAATGACGCGCCGGACAAGCTCCGCGAGTTGGCCCGCGTGTACGGCGTGGCCGAGCTGCTGTGGCCGCCAGCCGCGGCCTGAGCGGCAGCGGCCTCAGCCTGCGTAGCGCTTGGCGCGCAGGTTCTTCTTGATCTCCTGGAGCACGGGGCGCAGATGCTGCCCCAGCCGCAGGGCCACGCCCGTGGTCAGGATGTCCACGGCGATCAGGTGCAGCAGACGCGACACCATCGGGCTGTAGCGGTCGAAGTCTTCCGGATGGTCCACGGCCAGCAGGATCTGGCTCGGGCCCAGGGCCAGCTGCGCCAGCGGCGAGGCACTGGCCGTGATGATGATGATCGTCGCGCCCTTCTTGCGAGCGATCTCGGCCGCATCCAGCAGGTCGCGGCTGCGGCCCGAGTTGCTGATGATGACCGCGCAGTCGCCAGGCTGCAGCATCGTGGCGCTCATCAGCTGCACGTGGCCGTCGCTGGTGGCGACGGTGTTCACGCCCAGGCGGAAGAACTTGTGCTGTGCGTCCTGCGCGACGATGCCCGAGTTGCCGACACCGTAGAACTCGATGCGCCGGCCGTGCCGCGCCGACTCGGCCAGCGCGTCGATCGCTCGCTCGAACGCATGGCTTGCGGCATCGTTGCGGTAGTGCAGCAGCGCGGCGACGGCGTTGTCGACCACCTTGACGATGATGTCGGCCGGCTTGTCGTCTTCGTCGACGGCGCGGTGCACGAAGGGCACGCCCTCATTCACGCTGCCGGCGAGCTTGAGCTTGAAATCGGCCAGGCCGTCGTAGCCGACGCTGCGGCAGAACCGAACGACCGTCGGCTTGCTGACATGCGCTCGGTCTGCCAGTTCGCTGACGGGCAGGCTTGCAAAGCTGCGGGCATCGGCCAGCAGCAGCTTGGCCACACGCTGCTCGGCGGGCGGCAGCGCCGGCAAGGCGGCCTTGACGCGCTCCAGGATGCTCATGTCTGCTCCCCGTCCAACGGGTCCGTTGACCGGCCTTCCGAGAGGGCGCGGCATGGCTCGCAGCGGCCCAGCGCGGCGGCCGTCATTGCTCTTCCGCCCAGCTGAAGCCGTCACGCGCCACCAGCGCGCTGGCCGCTGCAGGGCCCCAGGAACCGGCCGCGTACGGCCGCGGGCCGTTGCCGTCGGTCTCCCAGGCGTCCAGGATGGGTTCGACCCAGCGCCACGCCTGCTCCTGCTCATCGCTGCGCACGAAGAGGTTCAGGCGGCCGGCGATGGCCTCCAGCAGCAGTCGCTCATAGGCGCCGACGCGCGTGGCCGCGAAGGCCTTGTCGAAGTCGAGGTCCAGCGTAACCGGAGTGAGCTGTTCACCGTGGCCCGAGCCTTTCTGGGCCAGCAGCTGCAGCTCCAGGCCGTCCTCGGGCTGCAGCTTGATGACGAGGCGGTTCGGGACGCTCGCGCCCGGGAAGATCTGGTGCGGCACGGGGCGGAAGTTGACGACGATCTGCGCGTCGCGGGCGGTCAGCCGCTTGCCGGTGCGCAGGTAGAAGGGCACGCCGGCCCAGCGCCAATTCTCGACCTCGGTGCGCAGCGCGACGAAGGTCTCGCAATGGCTGTCGGGCGGCACCTTGACCTCTTCCAGGTAGCCCGGCACCGGATGGCCGCCGCACATGCCGGCGCGGTACTGGCCCCGCACCACGTCCCGGCCGACCGACTCGCGCGTGAAGGGCTTGAGGGCTCGCAGCACCTTGAGCTTCTCGTCGCGGATGGCATCGGCGTCGTTGCTGGCCGGGGGCTCCATCGCGATCATCGTGAGGAGCTGGAGCGCATGGTTCTGGATCATGTCGCGCAGCGCGCCGGTGCCGTCGTAGAAGGCGCCGCGTGTGCCCACGCCGAGCTGCTCGGCCAGCGTGATCTGGATGTTGGCGATGCTCTCCCGGCGCCACAGCGGCTCGAACAGCGCGTTGCCGAAGCGCAGGGCCATCAGGTTCTGCACCGAGGGCTTGCCCAGGTAGTGATCGATACGGAAGGCCTGACGCTCGTGGAACACCGAGCGCACGGTGCGGTTGATCTCCTGGGCACTGGCCAGGTCGTGGCCCAGCGGCTTCTCCAGCACCACACGCACCTTGTCGTGGTTGAGGCCGACGGCGCCGAGTTGCTGGCAGATGCCGGTGAACAGGTGCGGGCTGGTGGCCAGGTAGAGCACGACGGTGTCGGCATTGCGGGCGTCCAGCCACTCCTTCAGGCCCTGGTAGTGCTCAGGCTGGGAGAGGTCCATGCGGCGGTAGTGGATGAGCTGCGCGAAGCGCTCGAACTCCTCGTCGCTCGGCCGCTTGCCGGCTTCGACCTCGCGGAACCGCTCCTTCAGCCACTCCCGGTAGCGCTCGTCGCTCTGCTCGTCACGCGCGACAGCGAGAATGCGACCGCCTTCGGGCAACTTGCCGTGCCGGAAGGCCTGGAACAGCGCGGGCATCAGCTTGCGCCACGTCAGGTCGCCGGTGCCGCCAAAGAACACGAGATCGAAAGACATCTGCGGGGTCTCCAGGCCAACGCCTCCCATGAGGCATCAACCGTTGTGTAACTAAGTTTCGTGAAATACTATGCAGCAGTTTCTTCGCCGGGTCAATCCGCAGGACCCGAGGACCTCACCGCCATGAACCAGCTCGACCAGCTCAAAGCCTTCACCACCGTCGTCGCCGACACCGGCAACTTCCTGCAGCTCGCGCAATTCGCCCCGCGTGACGCGACGACCAATCCTTCGCTGATCCTGAAGGCCGTGCAGTCACCCGACTACGCACCGCTGCTGCAGGAGACCGTCGCAGCGCACCGCGGTCAGCCGCTGGACGTGATCGTCGACCACGTGCTGGTGCGCTTCGGCCTCGAGATCCTGAAGGTCGTGCCGGGCCGTGTGTCCACCGAAGTCGATGCCCGCCTGTCGTTCGACAAGGCCGCGTCCCTGTCACGTGCGCGCCGCATCATCGGCTTGTACGAGGCCGCGGGCATCCCGCGCGAGCGCGTGCTGATCAAGCTCGCGTCCACGTGGGAAGGCATCCAGGCCGCGGCAGAGCTGGAGCGCGAAGGCATCCACTGCAACCTGACGCTGCTGTTCGCGTTCGCGCAGGCCGTGGCCTGCGGCGAGGCCAAGGTCCAGCTGATCTCGCCCTTCGTCGGCCGCATCTACGACTGGTACAAGAAGCAGGCCGGCGCGGGCTGGGACGAAGCCGCCCAGTCCGGCGTCAACGACCCGGGCGTGAAGTCGGTGACGCAGATCTACGCCTACTTCAAGCAGCACGGCATCGCGACCGAAGTGATGGGCGCGAGCTTCCGCAACATCGGCCAGATCCAGGCGCTGGCCGGCTGCGATCTGCTGACCATCAGCCCCGACCTGCTGGCCCAGCTGCAGGCCACCGATGCGGTGCTCGAACGCGTGCTCGACCCGGCCAAGGCGCCGGCCATGCCGCTGCAGCACCTGGACGAAGCCGCCTTCCGCTTCGCGCTGAACGAGGATGCGATGGCCACCGAGAAGCTGGCCGAGGGCATTCGGCTGTTCGCCGTGGACGCCGGCAAGCTCGACAAGCTCATCCAGGCGGCCTGAGCATGAGCACCCGCTGCGACCACTCTCCCGTCTGGGCCGAACTGCAGGCCCATTTCGACCAGGACGGCGCCGCGAGCGGTCGCGGCTTCGACATCCGCGAGGCCTTCAAGGCCGACGCCGGCCGCTTCCAGGCGCTGTCCTTCGCAGCGCCGGAGGTGTTCGCGGATCTGTCGAAGAACCGCATCGACGCCACCACGCTGGCGCTGCTGTTGAAGCTGGCGCGTGACTGCGGCCTGGAAGCGCGTCGCGATGCGTTGCTGCGGGGCGACCCGGTCAATCACACCGAAGGGCGGGCCGTGCTGCACACGGCGCTGCGCGCGCCCGCGGGCAGCCACGCGCCGTTCAACGCCGAGGTGCAGGCCTCGCTCGACGCGATGCTGGCCTTTGCCGAAAGCGTGCGGCGCGGCGACCGCGGTGCGATCACCGACGTCGTGCACATCGGCATCGGCGGCAGCGATCTCGGCCCCGCGATGGTCGTGCAGGCGCTGGAAGCCTTCCGTGCACCGGGGCTGAAGCTGCACTTCGTGTCGAACGTGGACGGTCACGACCTGGCCCCGGTGCTGCGCGGGCTGGATGCGGCGCACACGCTCTTCGTCATCGCGTCCAAGACCTTCACGACGCAGGAGACGCTGGCCAACGCCCAGGCGGCCAAGGCCTGGTTCCTGGCCGAGGGCGGCACGGACGTCGCTCGCCACTTCGTCGCGACCAGCAGCAACACCGCGGCGGCCGCCGCCTTCGGCATCGACACGGCCTTCGGCTTCTGGGACTGGGTGGGGGGCCGCTACTCGCTGTGGTCGGTCATCGGCCTGCCGATCGCCATCGCGGTGGGCGCCGAACACTTCCGTGCGCTGCTCGCGGGTGCGCATGCGATGGACCAGCACTTCGCGACGACACCGCTGGAGCGCAACCTGCCGGTGCTGCTGGGGTTGCTGGACGTCTGGTACCGCAACTTCCATGGCTTCACCAGCCGCAGCGTCGCGCCCTACCACCAGGGCCTGCGCCGGCTGCCGGCCTACCTGCAGCAGCTCGAGATGGAGAGCAACGGCAAGGGCGTGGACCTGGACGGGCAGCCGCTGGCGATCGGCACCTCGCCGGTCGTGTGGGGCGAGGCGGGCACGAATGGCCAGCATGCCTACTTCCAGATGCTGCACCAGGGCACCGACGTGATCCCGGTGGAGTTCATCGCCGTCAAGCGGCCCCACCATGGCGCCACGGGGGAACTGGCTGCCAAGCTCGCCGACCAGCATCGCAAGCTGCTGGCCAATTGCCTGGCGCAGAGCCAGGCGCTGATGCAGGGCAAGACCGCGGCCGAAGCGGCCACCGAGAAGGCGCCGACGGCGTCGGCGACGCTCGACCGCGACGTGCTTGCCCGTCACCGCAGCTTCCCGGGCAACCGTCCGAGCACGACCCTGGTGCTGGAGGCGCTGACGCCGTCATCGCTCGGCGCGCTGATCGCGCTGTACGAGCACCGCGTCTTCGTGACGGGGGCGCTGTGGGGCATCAACAGCTTCGACCAGTGGGGCGTGGAACTCGGCAAGGCGCTGTGCAACCAGCTGCTGCCGCGCTTCGAATCGGGTGACACCGCGGGCCTGGACGGCTCCACGGCCGGCCTGCTGCAACGCCTGCTGTCGGCATGAAGATCGTCTTCGATTTCGGCGGGGTGGTGTTCCGCTGGCATCCGGCGAGCTTCCTGGCGCGCCTCTGGCCGCACCGGATCGAGACGCTGGAGCAGGGCGCGGCTGCCGCAGCGACCTTCTTCCAGAACTACGGTGGCGACTGGGGCCTGTTCGACCAGGGGCTGATCAGCGCCGACGAGGTGGTGCGCCGCATCGCCGCGCGCACCGGCTGGCCGCTGGGCGAGGTGGCCGCCGTGGTGCGCGCCGTGCCCGAGGAGCTGATGCCCATTCCGGCGACGGTCGTGCTGATCCGCGATCTGCGTGCGGCCGGGCACACGCTGCATTACCTGTCCAACATGCCGGCGCCGTTCGCCGACCACCTCAGTCAAACCTACCCGCTCACCGAGTGGTTTGCCTCGGGGTTGTTCTCGGGCCGGGTCAAGCAGATCAAGCCGAGCGCCGAGATGTTCAGCCTGGCGGAGCGCCATTTCGGGGTGCCGCCGCAGGAGCTGCTGTTCCTGGACGATCACCCGGTCAATGTGGAGGCTGCGCTCGCGCGCGACTGGCAGGCCTTCCTGTTCAGCGACCCGGCCAGCGCGCGGCGCGAGCTGGTGTCGCGCCGGCTGCTCAACGCCTGAACGGCGCCGCCGCTCAGTGCACCCGCGGCTCGCTGCCGGGATCGAGTTCGTCGGGATCCTGCGGGGGCGTGGCCGGCACGCGGAAGCTCTCGCTCGCCCAGGCGCCCAGGTCGATCTGGCGGCAGCGCTCGCTGCAGAACGGCCGCCACTTGTTGGTGGGCGCGTAGACGCTGTCGCCGCCGCACTGCGGGCAGCGGACGATGCGCGGCTTGGGCGTGTCGCTCACGGGTGCCTCCTTCGCACTCCACGCTGTCCCGCCCAGCGGAAGCGAGCTTGCTTGGGACGGCCCGGCGCTGCGCTCATGCGCACAGCGCCAGCTCGAAGCCAGCGTCCTCGGCAGCCAGCTTGAGCCGGCCTTCCTCGTCCTGGCGCATCAACCGGATCGACACCATCAGGCGGTGGCCGGAGATTTCCGGAATCAGCCCCAGGCT
The DNA here is from genome assembly GCA_003963005.1 of Burkholderiales bacterium. Lineage (GTDB taxonomy): Bacteria > Pseudomonadota > Gammaproteobacteria > Burkholderiales > Burkholderiaceae_C > Pelomonas. The sequence goes on along the minus strand of RXJW01000224.1, from coordinate 7,474 downwards.
CGGGTCGATGCGCATGCGCAGCAACTGGTACACGCGGCCCGCGGGCAGGCTCTGCTGGAACTGGCCGGCGGTGGCCGCCACCTTGTGCGGCGAGCCGGAGTCGCGCAGCAGGCCCAGCAGGACCTGCAGGGCCTCGGCCAGCGGCATCAGCGTCTGCGCCCAGGTCATCAGGTCCTTGCGGCGGCGCACCGGCAGCAGCTGCTGCCAGTTGTAGTAGGCCGGCAGATCGAACTCGCAGGTGCCGCCCGGGATGCTAATGCGGCTGCGGATGCTCATGAGCCAGTCGTTGGCCGTGAGCGTGGCGCCGGTCTTGCCACTCAATGCGTTCAGGCGCTGGAAGGCGCCGTCGATGCGAGCGATGGCTTCATCCAGGCGCGCTTCGTCCACGCCCGGGCTGCCACGGTAGGCGTTGAACTGCGTCTTGTGCTTTTCGAGTTCCTTGAGCAGGTCGCTCTTGAGGTCGGCGCGCGAGGCGACGTCCAGGATCTCGAACAGCGTGACCAGGGCGAAATGATGGTCCAGCGGGGTGTCGCGGGCCATCAGGGCGCCGAGGCGGTCGAACAGATGTTCGAGGCGGAGCATCGTGCGGATGCTCTCGTTGAACGGGTACTCGTACAGGACCACGGCGGGAACTTCAGTCAGGGCGGGGAGATTGTTCCACAGCCCCAGCGTGCGGCCAGGTTCAGTACCTCGTTTCTGAGCGCAGCCAGGCTCAGGCCGTCATTCAGGAGCACCGCGTCGGCCGCGGCGCGCCGGGCCTGACGGCTTGTCTGCGCGGCAAGTGCACCGGCCACGCGCTCCGGTGTCCAGCCCGGGCGCTGGAGCACGCGGGCTGTCTGTGTTTCCGCGCTGCAGTCCACCACCAGCACGCGTGCGACACGCGAGCGCCATCGGCCCGACTCCACCAGCAGCGGCACGTCGAAGACGAGCAGCGGCGCCGTCGATGCATCAGCCTGGCGAGCGGCCTCGGCGGAGATCAGCGGATGCAGGATGGCCTCCAGGCGCCGCTTGGCGTCATGGTCGGAGAAGGCGAGGGCGCGCATGCGGTCGCGGTCGAGTGCGCCATCGGTCGTCAGGAAGTCACTGCCGAACTGCGCCGCGATCGCGGGCATGGCCACACCGCCCGGCAGCGTCAACTGTCGAGAGATGGCGTCAGTGTCGACGATGGCTGCACCGGCCTCGCGCAGAAAGCCGGCGACCGTGCTCTTGCCGCTGCCGATGCCGCCGGTCAGGCCGATGCGCATGTCAGCCCAGGGACAGCAGCCCCAGCAACTCCAGCAGGGACGCCGGACCGACATACAGCGCCACCAGTCCGCCGCCCACGAGGTAGGGGCCGAAGGGAATGTGGATCTCCCACTTGTGACCGCGGAACAGGATCAGGAAGGTGCCGACCACCGCACCCACGACCGACGACAACAGGATGACCGGGAGCAGCATCGACGAGCCCAGCCAGGCGCCCAGCGCAGCGAGCAGCTTGAAGTCGCCGTAGCCCATGCCTTCCCGGTTGCGGATCAGGCGGTAGACCCAATAGACCGTCCAGAGCGACACATAGCCGCCGGCGGCACCGATGACGGCCTTCTCCAGCGGGATGGTCCAGCCCATGGCGGCCGCGAGCAGCCCTGCCCAAAGCAGCGGCAGCGTGATGTCATCGGGCAGGAATTGCGTGTCCACGTCGATCATGGCCAGCGCAATCAGGGCCGCGACGAAGCCGCACCACAGCAGGGTGGTCGGCTGCGCACCAAGGCGCCAGGACAAGCCGGCGAAGGCCAGGCCGGTCAGCACCTCGATGATCGGATAGCGCGTGGAGATCGGTGCCTTGCAGGCCGAGCACTTGCCACCCAGAAGCAGCCAACCGACCAGCGGCAGGTTCTCGTGCCAACGCAACTGGTGGCCACAGTGCGGGCAGCGCGAGCGCGGGGTGACGATGTTGAAGCGCGGCAGCGCCTCGATCCTCGTCCCGTAGGCATCAACGGCCTTCGCCAGCTTCTCGGTCTCGGACGGGGCCACGCCGATGACACGGGCCATCGCTTCGGCGTCCGTGAGCTGCGCAGCGGACTCATGCAGCCACTGGCGTTCCAGCATCCGCGGGATGCGGTGGATGACGACGTTCAGGAAGCTGCCGATGCACAGGCCGAAGATGCCCAGCACCCAGGGTGAAAGCCAGAGGGACCAGTCGAGGGGGGCGAGGGGCATGGTGGCGGGAGGAGATCGTGACGCGGCTGGAATCTACCCTCATCCGTGCCGTGCCGGGAGCCAGCGGCGCCTAAAAATGCCACTTCTTGCGCCAGACCAGGGTGGCGGCTGCCGGGCCGACACCCGATGCCAGGCTGCCGGCGCGCTCCTGCAGACCGCGCCGGCGCTGGCGATCAGACCACCGAGCCGAGCTTGAAGATCGGCAGGTACATCGAGACGACGATGCCACCGATGATCGTGCCGAGGATCACGATGATGAACGGCTCCATCAGGCTGGACAGGGCCTTCACGGCTTCGTCCACCTCGTCCTCGTAGAACTCGGCGGCCTTGGCCAGCATGTGGTCGAGCGAACCGGATTCCTCGCCGATCGAGGCCATCTGCAGCACCATGGTCGGGAAGATGCCGGTGGACTGCATGGACGTGGTCAGTGCAGCGCCCGTGGAGACGTCACGCTGGATCTGCTCGGTCGCCTCCGTGAACACGGCATTGCCCGAGGCCCCGCCGACGGAGTCCAACGCCTCCACCAGCGGCACGCCGGCGGCAAACATGGTTGACAGCGTGCGGGTCCAGCGTGCGAGCGCTGACTTGTACATGAGGTCCCCAAACACCGGCACCTTCAGCAGCAACCGGTCCATCCGCTTTTGCATGGTTTCCGAACGCTTCCAGCTTTGCAGGAAGAAGTAGATGCCGCCGCCGATGCCGCCGAAGATAGCCCACCAATAGCTGACGAAGAACTTCGACATCGCGATGATGATGAGCGTGGGGGCCGGCAGGTCGGCGCCAAAGGACTTGAACACGTCCTCGAAGGCGGGCACCACGAAGATCATGATGACCGCGACGACGATGAAGGCCACGACCATCACCGCGATCGGGTAGGTCAGCGCGGACTTGATCTTGTTCTTGATCGCGACCGTCTTTTCCTGGTAGACCGCGAGCCGGTCGAGCAGAGCTTCCAGGATACCGCCCGCCTCGCCCGCCTCGACGAGGTTGCAGTACAGGGCATCGAAGTAGAGCGGATGCTTGCGGAAGGCCGAGGACAGGCTCGTGCCGGTTTCGACGTCCTGGCGGATGTCGTTCAACAGGCGCGTCAGGCGCGGGTTGGTGGCGCCGCGCGCGACGATGTCAAAGGCCTGCAGCAGCGGCACGCCGGCGCGCATCATCGTGGCCAGCTGGCGGGTGAAGATGGCGATGTCCTTCTGCTTGATCGCCGAGCCGCCACTGGCGCGGCGCTTCTTGACCTTGTTGACGAGGATGCCCTGACGACGCAAGGTCGCACTGACCATCGCCTCGCCGCCCGCGCGCAACTCACCCTTGACGATCTTGCCGTTGCGGTCCTTGCCTTCCCATTCGAAGACAAAGTCCTTGACGCCTTTTGCTGCAGCGGTGGCGGTGGCCATGCGCTCTCCTCGCGACTGATTATTCGTTGGTGGCGGACAGGACTTCTTCGAGCGTGGTGACGCCTGCGCGAACCTTCACCAGCCCTGACTGGCGGAGATCTCGCACGCCTTCCTTCTTGGACTGTTCGGCGATGTCCATCGCCGTTCCCTCGGCCAGGATGATGCGCTGGATGGCCTCGGTGATCGGCATCACTTGGTAAAGACCGACACGTCCACGGTAACCATTTGTGCAATTGCTGCAACCAACCGCACGGTAGGGGCGCCAGCTGCCGTCGAACTCTTCCTCCTGGAAACCCGCCTTGAGCAGGGCCTCGCGCGGGTAGTCGGCCGGGGCCTTGCAGTTCTCGCACAGGCGACGCACGAGGCGCTGCGCGGTGATCAGCAGCACGCTGGAGGCGATGTTGAAGGGCGCCACGCCCATGTTCAGGAGGCGGGTCAGCGTCTTGGGGGCGTCGTTGGTGTGCAGCGTCGACATCACCATGTGGCCCGTCTGGGCCGCCTTGATCGCGATGTCGGCGGTTTCCAGGTCGCGGATTTCGCCGACCATGATGATGTCCGGATCCTGGCGCAGGAAGGACTTGAGCGCGGCCGAGAAGTTCAGGCCCGCCTTGTCGTTGACGTTGACCTGGTTGATGCCGGGCAGGTTGATTTCGGCCGGATCCTCGACGGTGGAGATGTTCACGCCGGGCTGGTTGAGGATGTTCAGGCAGGTGTAGAGCGACACCGTCTTGCCCGAGCCGGTCGGCCCCGTCACCAGCACCATGCCATAGGGGCGGTAGATGGCGGCGAGCAGCCGCTCCTTCTCGATCTTCTCGTAGCCCAGTGCGTCGATGCCGAGCTTGGCGGAGGAGGAGTCGAGGATACGGATGACGATCTTCTCGCCGAAGAGCGTGGGCAGCGTGCTGACGCGGAAGTCGATGGACTTGCTGCCGAACTTGAGCTTCATGCGCCCGTCTTGCGGGATGCGGCGCTCGGCGATGTCCAGCCGAGAAATGACCTTGATGCGTGACGAGAGCTTGTCCTTGATCGCGATCGGCGGCTGTGTGATCTCGCGCAACTCACCGTCGACACGGAAGCGCACGCGGTAGTGGTACTCGTAGGGCTCGAAGTGCAGGTCGGAGGCGCGCAGGTTGATCGCGTCGACCAGCATCTTCTGCAGGAAGCGCACGACCGGCGCGTCTTCGACGTCGGCCAGTTCAGCCGATTCCTGCTGTGGTGTGGCGTCTTCCTCGGCGATGTCGAAATCGAACTCGCCACCGGCGATGGACTCGAGCGTCTCGGCCGCGCTCGCGCCGGTGTTGCTGAGCATCTTGGCGAGCTTGTCGTGCTCGACGATGACCCATTCCGGCTGCAGCTGGGTGGCGAACTTGATGCGCTCGATGACCTCGAGGTCGGTCGGGTCGGCGCCGCCGACGAAGAGCCGATTCCCGCGGCGCGACAGGGCGACGACCTGGTACTGATGCGCCAGCTTGCCGTCGATGACGTTCTGCGGCATCCGCTGCGGATCCATCGCGGACAAGTCCAGCAAAGGCAGCGCCAGCGCGCTGGACAAGGTGTGGGCGAGGTCCGACGGCGTCACCTGACCGCTGGCAATCACGGCGTTGACGAAGCTGACCTTCTTCTCGCGTGCCTGCTTGACCAGCTCCTCGGCCGCTTTGGCCTGCAGCTTGCCAGCATGGACCAGCATGCGCGCGACCCCCGACAGGGAGGATTGAAGCGGCTCGGCGAGCGGGGTTTCCACAGATGGTTGCGTCAGTGACGGGTGAGGGCGAACTCCGCTGATTGTGCCAGTCAAGGAGAGGCCATGACGCAAGGGTTTCGGCGTGGTTTGCCGTGATGTTTTGCGCGCTAAGCGCCGCCTGTTGGCCGGCGTCCGCCGATGCCGCCCGCGGGGAGGGCTCCCGCCCCTCGCTCCGCGTGCGCGCCAGAGGCGCAGGCAGGGTGGCGCCAAAGCAAGAAGGCCTCGCGATTGCGAGGCCTTCCTGAGGGTCATCCTGGTCGGGGTGAGAGGATTCGAACCTCCGGCCTCTACGTCCCGAACGTAGCGCTCTACCAGGCTAAGCTACACCCCGATGTCTGTTGTTGGGCGCTGTCCTGATCGCTCAGGAATGTCGCTCAACCGACTGAATTGCGAATTCTAGCAGACTTTCTGTCCACTTGTTCTGAGGCAGCTGCTTGAGGCTTTCGGCGGCATGGCGGGCTTCGGCTCGCGCAGCATCGCGGGTGGACTCCAACGCCCCCGTCGAGCGCACGATCGCGACGATCTCCTGCAGCTTCTCCAGCTCGCCTTCCTCGATGGCATGGCGCAGCAGGGCGCGCTGCTGCGGTGTGCCGCGCTCCATGGCGATCAGCAGGGGCAACGTCGTCTTGCCCTCGCGCAGGTCGTCGCCGATGTTCTTGCCGAGTTCGTGGGCATCGCCTTCGTAGTCGAGCACGTCGTCGATGAGCTGGAAGGCCGTGCCCAGCGCCCGACCATAGGCAGCGCAGGCCTCCTCGACCTCCGGCGTCGCTTGCGCCAGCACGGCGCCGAGCCGAGCGCTGGCCTCGAACAGCTTGGCCGTCTTGAAGCGGATGACGCGCAGATAGCTCTCGACCGTGATGTCGGGGTCGTGCATGTTCATGAGCTGCAGGACCTCGCCTTCGGCGATGACGTTCGTGGCTTCGGCCAGCACTTCCAGCACGCGCATGCGGTCCACCGAGACCATCATCTGGAAGGCGCGCGAGTAAAGGAAGTCGCCCACCAGAACGCTGGCGGCGTTGCCGAACAGCGCATTGGCCGTGGGCTTGCCACGCCGCAAGGACGATTCGTCGACGACATCGTCGTGCAGCAGGGTGGCGGTGTGGATGAACTCGACCACGGCCGCCAGCTCGAAGCGCGCGGACTGGTCAAAACCGAGGGCGTTGGCGAACAGCAGCACGAGCTTGGGCCGCATGCGCTTGCCGCCGGCATGGACGATGTAGTGGGCGATCTGGTCGATCAGCGCGACATCCGAACTCAGACGTCGGGCGATGACGGCATCGACCTGGGCCATTTCGGCGGCCAGCAGGGCGAGCACCTCGGCAACTTGTGATGGGGGCGAGGCAGTCTCGACGCTCACTCTGGACTCTCAAGCAAAGATATTTGCATTATAGAAACGACGGTGACTTGCCCCTGACAAAGGGGGGGCTCGGTGTTGCCCGCCGGTGTGCGTTGGCGTGCCATGCATCACGGCTGCGGCTCCTAGCCGCGTCCCTTGCTCGATGGAGGTGGATGCGGGTATACTCGCGGGCTCTTCGCATTTCGGGCCTATCATTTGACTTTGTCTTTGGCGCGCCTGGCGAGTGAAGAGGCTCACGAAAATCCACAAAAAGGCCCGGTACCGGCGTCGCGCAGGCGAAGCTGGAGCCAGGTGAAGGCACCGCAAGGTGCGAAAGGAAGTCCTCATGTACGCGGTCATCAAAACCGGCGGCAAGCAGTACAAGGTTGCTGCTGGCGAAAAGATCAAGGTCGAGCTGCTCGACGCGGAAGTTGGTGCTGAAGTCACCCTGGACCAGGTTCTGGCCCTGGGCAGCGGCGATGGCCTGAAGGTCGGCGCTCCGCTGGTCGCCGGCGCCACCGTCAGCGCCAAGGTCGTCAGCCACGGCAAGCACGACAAGGTTCGCATCTTCAAGTTGCGCCGTCGCAAGCACTACAAGAAGAGCCAGGGCCATCGCCAGAACTACACCGAGCTGGAAATCAGCGCGGTCAACGGCTGATCCCTCCCTTCTTACGCTAATTTCTAGGAGCTACTCATGGCACAGAAAAAGGGCGGCGGTTCGACACGGAACGGCCGCGACTCCAAGCCCAAGATGCTGGGCGTCAAGGCCTACGGCGGTCAACTGATCTCCGCAGGTTCCATCATCGT
>RXJW01000040.1 GCA_003963005.1 Burkholderiales bacterium | reverse complement strand
CTTGATCTTGGTCTTCTTGCTCCAGGGCAGGTTGACCAGGGTGTCGATGTAGTTGCGCACCACGGTCGCCTCGGCGGACATGGGCGACATCAACTTGAGCTTCTTGAGCTCGGCGTCGGCCTTCTTGCGGGCCTCCTTGGGCATCTTGGCTGCGAGGATCTTCTTTTCGAGTTCCTCCATGTCGGCGCCGTCTTCACCGTCGCCAAGTTCCTTCTGGATGGCCTTGACCTGTTCGTTCAGGTAGTACTCGCGCTGGCTCTTCTCCATCTGGCGCTTGACGCGGCCACGGATGCGCTTCTCGACCTGCAGGATGTCGACTTCGTGCTCGAGCAGGTCGAGCAGCTTCTCGAGGCGCTTGGCGACGTCGGCCAGGTCGAGCACGGCCTGCTTGGCGTCGAGCTTGAGCGGCAGGTGCGCGGCGATCGTGTCGGCCAGACGACCGGGATCGTCGATGCCGCCGATGGACGTGAGGATCTCGGGCGGGATCTTCTTGTTGAGCTTGACGTACTGGTCGAACTGCTGCGTGACGGCGCGGCGCAGGGCCTCGACTTCGGGCGCGTGCTCGGTCTCGGGCGGGATCGGGGTCACTTCAGCCACGAAGTGCTCGCCCGGCTCGGTGATGGACTGCGTGGTGGCGCGCTGCAGGCCCTCGACCAGCACCTTCACGGTGCCGTCAGGCAGCTTGAGCATCTGAAGGATGCTGGAGACACAGCCGACCTCGAACATGTCCTCGGGCTTGGGCTCGTCCTTGCCGGCGGCCTTCTGCGCGACCAGCATGATCTGGCGGCCGGCTTCCATCGCGGCTTCCAGGGCCTTGATCGACTTGGGGCGCCCGACGAACAGCGGGATGACCATGTGCGGGAACACGACGACGTCCCGCAGCGGCAGCAGCGGCAGCGTGATGGGGTCGGCGGGGAGGATGGGATGTCCGGACATGAAGACCTCTCTTTCTCAAGCCGATATCAGGCCTGAGGGGGCGATTGCAAGCGGGGGCGTCGTCAGCGGATTCAGGCGCTGGCCTTGGCTTGCTCGCGGTAGACCAGAAGCGGGCGCGAGGTCGCGTCCTCGATGTTGTGCTCGTCCAGCACGACCTTCTCCACGCCGTCGAGCGTGGGCAGGTCGAACATGGTGTCGATGAGGGACTGCTCCATGATCGAGCGCAGGCCGCGCGCACCGGTCTTGCGGGCCAGGGCCTTGCGGGCGATGGCGGCCAGGGCCGGCTTGCGGATCTCGAGCTCGACGCCGTCCATCTCGAACAGCTGCTGGTACTGCTTCACCAGCGCGTTCTTGGGCTCGGTCAGGATCTGGATCAGGGCATCCTCGGTGAGCTCGCCCAAGGTTGCGACCACCGGCAGGCGCCCGACGAGCTCGGGGATCAGGCCGAACTTGATGATGTCCTCGGGCTCGACCTCGCGGAACACCTCGCCGACCTTCTTCTCGCTCTTGCTGCGCACCGTGGCGCCGAAGCCGATGCCGGACTTCTCGCTGCGATTCTGGATGACCTTCTCCAGGCCGTCGAAGGCGCCACCGCAGATGAACAGGATGTTGGTCGTGTCGATCTGCAGGAAGTCCTGGTTGGGGTGCTTGCGGCCGCCCTGCGGGGGCACCGAGGCCATCGTGCCTTCGACGAGCTTGAGCAGCGCCTGCTGCACGCCCTCGCCCGACACGTCGCGCGTGATGGACGGGTTGTCCGCCTTGCGGGAGATCTTGTCGATCTCGTCGATGTAGACGATGCCGCGCTGCGCACGCTCGACGTCGTAATTGCAGTTCTGCAGCAGCTTCTGGATGATGTTCTCAACGTCCTCGCCGACATAGCCGGCTTCGGTCAGCGTCGTGGCATCCGCGATGACGAACGGGACGTTGAGCAGACGCGCCAGCGTTTGCGCCAGCAGCGTCTTGCCGGAACCGGTCGGGCCGATGAGCAGGATGTTGCTCTTGGACAGCTCCACCGTGTCCTTGGCCGTGCTCATGTGGCGAAGCCGCTTGTAGTGGTTGTAGACGGCCACGGCCAGCGTGCGCTTGGCCACGTCCTGGCCGATCACGTACTGGTCGAGGCTCGACTTGATCTCGCTGGGCACCGGCAGGTCGGACTTGCCGGCCCGCGCTGCCGGGGCCGGCGCGGGGATTTCGTCACGGACGATGTCGTTGCACAGCTCGATGCACTCGTCGCAGATGAAGACGGACGGACCGGCGATGAGCTTCTTGACCTCATGCTGGCTCTTGCCGCAGAAGGAGCAGTACAGAACTTTCTCGCTGGAGGTGCCTTTTTTGTCGGCCATGAGAACTGCTCTATGAAAACGGGATGAATCGAGGCGGAGTGCTTCGAATGATGATAGTCCAAACGGTCGCGGGGCCCTTGTGGGGATAAGGGCCCCGATTTCGCTGCGACTCCAGGGGCCGCTGGCAGCCCCTCACGGAAGGACTGCTCAGGGCCGGTGTTCCAGGACCTGGTCGATCAGGCCGTAGGTCTGGGCCTCGGCGGCCGACATGAAGTAATCGCGCTCGGTGTCGGACTGGATCTTCTCCAGGGACTGGCCCGTGCGCTCCGCGAGGATGCGGTTCAGCGTCTCGCGGGTCTTGAGGATCTCGCGGGCGTGGATCTCGATGTCGGTGGCCTGGCCCTGGGCGCCGCCCAGCGGCTGGTGAATCATCACCTTGGCATTGGGCAGCGAGAAGCGCTTGCCCTTGGCGCCGGCAGACAGCAGGAAGGCGCCCATGCTCGCGGCCATGCCCATGCACAGCGTCGAGACTTCGGGCTTGATGAACTGCATGGTGTCGAAGATCGACATGCCGGCCGACACGCTGCCGCCCGGGCTGTTGATGTAGAGCGAGATTTCCTTGTCGGGGTTCTCGCTCTCCAGGAACAGCAATTGCGCGACGACCAGGTTGGCCACGGCGTCGTTCACCGGGCCGACGAGGAAGACGATGCGCTCGCGCAGCAGGCGCGAGTAGATGTCGTACGCGCGCTCGCCACGGCCCGACTGTTCGATGACCATGGGCACGAGGCCGAGATTGCTGGTGTCCAGAGCGCTCATTCAGATCCTTGAAATCAATTCAACTGCAACCGTTATGGGGGCAGATTATGGCCATGCAAGTAAAAAGGCGCCGGGCCTTGCGGCGCGGCGCCTTCGTCATGCGAAGGGCTTTCAGTTGCCCTGGGCCATCAGCTCATCGAAAGGCAGGGCCTTGTCGGTGACCTTGGCGGTGGCCAGCACGAATTCCGTGACGTTGTTCTCGACGACGACGGCTTCGACTTCGGCCATGCGCTCGCGGTCCGTCAGGTACCAGCGCATGACTTCGGCGGGCTTCTCGTAGCTCTGAGACAGCTCTTCGATGTGCGCCTGCAGCTGGGCCGGCTTGGCCTGCAGGTTGTTGGCGCGCACCAGCTCGGCGACCACCAGGCCCAGGCGCACACGGCGCTCGGCCTGCGGCTTGAAGATGTCGGCGGGGATCTCGGCCTTGTCGGCATCCTTGACGCCGCGCTTCTTCAGGTCTTCGCGGGCCTGGGCGACCATGCGTTCGGCTTCGCCTTGCACCAGGGCGTTGGGCACGTCCAGCTCGGCCGCAGCCACCAATGCGTCCATCACGGCGCCCTTGTTGCGAGCCAGCACGCGGAACTTCACTTCGCGCTCGAGGTTCTTCTTGATGTCGGCGCGCAGGCCTTCGACCGTCGCATCCTTGATGCCGAGGGACTTGGCGAATGCCTCGTTCACTTCCGGCAGGTGCTGGGCTTCGATCTTCTTGACCGTGACGAGGAAGTCGGCTTCCTTGCCGGCGACGTCCTTGCCGTGATAGTCCTCGGGGAACTGCAGCGGGAAGGTCTTGCTTTCGCCCGCCTTCATGCCGCGCACGGCCGCGTCGAACTGCTCCAGCATCTGGCCTTCGCCGATCAGGAACTGGAAGCCCTCGGCCTTGCCGCCGGCGAAGGGCTCGCCATCGATCTTGCCTTCGAAGTCGATGGTCACACGGTCGCCGGCCTGGGCGACGTCAGCCGCCGGGCGCTGGGCAAAGCTGCGGCGCTGCTTGCGCAGGATCTCGACGGTCTTGTCGATGGCTTCCTCGGTGACTTCGCTGCTGACACGTTCGACTTCAGCGGCGGTCAGATCACCCAGCTTGACTTCGGGGTAGATCTCGAAGGTCGCGTCGAAGGCCATCTGACCTTCGGGGGCTTCGTTCTTCTGCTCGATGCGCGGCGCGCCGGCGACGCGCAGCTGCGCTTCGTTGGCGGCGGTGGCGAAGGCCTGGCCCAGCTTGTCGTTGACGACTTCGTACTGCACCGAATAGCCGTAGCGCTGGGCGACGACGTTCATCGGCACCTTGCCGGGACGGAAGCCGTCGGCCTTGACGGTGCGGGCCAGCTTCTTGAGACGGGCTTCGACTTCGCTGTTGATGTCAGCGGCCGCCACGTGCAGGGTGATGCGGCGTTCCAGCTTTTCGAGGGTTTCGACGGTGACGGCCATG
>RXJW01000060.1 GCA_003963005.1 Burkholderiales bacterium | reverse complement strand
TTCATCCACGAGTGGGGCATGGAGCAGTTCGTGCGCGACGCGCGCATCAACATGATCTATGAAGGCACCAACACCATCCAGTCGCTGGACCTGCTGGGCCGCAAGGTGCTGGGCAACAACGGTGCCACGCTGAAGAAGTTCGGCAAGAAGATTGCCGCCTTCATCGAGGAAGAGGGCACCAACGAAGCCATGCAGGAGTTCGTGAACCCGCTCGCCGACCTCGGCGACAAGGTCAACAAGCTCACGCAGGAAATCGGCATGAAGGCCTTCGGCAACCCGGACGAAGTCGGTGCCGCGGCCGTGGACTACCTGCGCGTGGTCGGCCACATGACCTTCGCCTACTTCTTCGCCCAGGCTGCCAAGATCGCCCTGGCCAAGAAGGACTCGGGCGACCCGTTCTACACGGCCAAGCTGGCCACGGCGCGCTTCTACTTCGCCAAGCTGCTGCCCGAGACGGCGACGCTGATCCGCACCTGCCGCGCAGGCCTGAAGCCGCTGATGGAAATGGACGAAGCGCTGTTCTGAGCGCCGATCGCCACCGCCTCACGACAAGGATGCCCCGATGAAAGTCCTGTTCGCTGCTGCCCTGCTGATGCCCGCGTTTGCGTTCGCGCAGACCTCACCCGTGGGCCTGTGGAAGACCATCGATGACGACGGCAAAACCGCGAAGTCGCTGGTCCGCATCAGCGAACAGGGGGGCGCCCTGGTCGGCAACATCGAGAAGCTGCTCGACCCCAAGGACCCCACCGACGCCAAGTGCGAGAAATGCACCGATGACCGCAAGAACCAGCCGGTTCTCGGCCTGCAGATCATCCGCGGCGTCAAGCCGGACGGCGAGGGCGTGTGGGGGCAGGGCGAAATCCTCGATCCCAACAACGGCAAGACCTACCGCACGCGGCTCAAGCCCGTGGACGGAGGCAAGAAACTCGAGGTGCGCGGCTACATCGGCGCACCGCTTTTCGGACGGACCCAGACCTGGGTCCGCGCCGAGTGAACGAACACCCCAGGAGATATCCATGAGTCGATTCCAAGTCCGCAAGGTCGCCGTGCTGGGCGCCGGCGTGATGGGCGCGCAGATTGCCGCCCACCTCGTCAACTGCAAGGTGCCCGTTGTGCTGTTCGACCTGCCTGCGAAAGAAGGCCCGAAGAACGGCATCGTGACCAAGGCCGTCGACGGCCTGAAGAAGCTCAAGCCGGCGCCGCTGGGTGACGCGTCGGAAGCCGCGCTGATCCAGCAGGCCAACTACGAAGAGCACCTGGAGCTGCTCAAGGGCTGCGACCTCGTCATCGAGGCCATCGCCGAGCGCATGGACTGGAAGCTCGACCTGTACACCAAGATCGCGCCGTTCGTGGCCCCGCACGCCATCGTCGCGTCGAACACGTCGGGCCTGTCGATCACCAAGCTGTCGGAAGTCCTGCCCGAGGACATCAAGCCGCGCTTCTGCGGCATCCACTTCTTCAACCCGCCGCGCTACATGGCGCTGGTCGAGCTGATCAACACGCCGACCACCCAGCCGCAGATCCTCGACCAGCTCGAAGCCTTCGTGACGACGTCGCTCGGCAAGAGCGTCGTGCGCGCCCACGACACGCCCAACTTCGTCGCCAACCGCGTCGGCATCGCCGGCATGATGGCCACGATGATCGAGGCCGAGAAGTTCGGCCTGACGGTCGACGTGGTGGACGACCTGACCGGCAAGAAGCTCGGCCGCGCCAGCTCCGGCACCTTTCGCACCGCCGACGTGGTGGGCCTGGACACCATGGCCCACGTCGTCAAGACGATGCAGGACAACCTGAAGGACGACCCGTTCTACAGCACCTATGCCACCCCGGCCGTGCTGGCCGGCCTGATCCAGAAGGGCGCGCTCGGCCAGAAGACCGGCGCGGGCTTCTACAAGAAGGTCGGCAAGGACATCATGCGGCTGGACTTCGCCACGGGCGAGTACGTGGCCGGTGGCAAGAAGGCCGACGAGATCGTCGCCCGCATGCTGAAGAAGGCCCCGGCCGACCGCCTGAAGCTGCTGCGCGAATCGACCAACCCGCAGGCGCAGTTCCTGTGGGCCATCCTGCGTGACAGCTTCCACTACTGCGCCGTGCACCTGGCGACCGTGGCCGACACCGCCCGTGAGATCGACTTCGCGATGCGCTGGGGCTTCGGCAGCCAGCAGGGCCCCTTCGAGCTGTGGCAGGCCGCCGGCTGGAAGCAGGTCGCCGAGTGGATCTCGGCTGACATCGCCGACGGCAAGACGCTGTCCAGCGCCCCGCTGCCCGCCTGGGTGACGGAAGGCCCGGTGGCCGAGGCCGGTGGCGTGCACACGCCGCAGGGCTCCTGGAGCGCCGCCGAAGGAAAGTTCAAGCCGCGCAGCGACCTGCCGGTCTACCACCGCCAGGCCTTCCCCGAGAGCCTGCTGGGCTCCGGCGCCGCCGATCCGCTCAAGAGCGGCACCGAGCTGTTCAAGAACGACGAAGTGCGCGTCTGGACGCTGGACGGCGAGGTCGTCATCGCCTCCATCACCGCCAAGCTGCACCTGATCAGCCCGGCCGTGACCGAGGGGCTGCTGAAGGCCGTCGAGATTGCGGAAGGCGACTACAAGGGCCTCGTGATCTGGTCGCCGGACGATGTGTTCTCGGCCGGTGCCAACTTGGAGAGCCTGATGCCCGTCTTCATGAAGATGGGCAGCAAGGGCATCGCGCCGGAAGAGAAGAAGCTGCAGGACGCGATGCTGCGCATCCGCTACGCCAACGTGCCGGTCGTCGCCGCGATGCGCGGCCTGGCGCTGGGCGGGGGCTGCGAGCTGGCCATCCACTGCGCACGCCGTGTGGCGCATGTCGAGAGCTATGTGGGCCTCGTGGAAGTCGGCGTCGGCCTCGTGCCGGGCGCGGGCGGCCTCACCTACATCGCCCGCCGTGCGGCCGAGATGGCCGCGGCCGGCAACGCCGGTGCCGACATCCTGAGCTTCCTGAAGGACGGCTTCCTGACCGCCGCCACCGCCAAGGTCGCGACCTCGGCGCACGAGGCCCGCAAGAACGGCTTCCTGCTGGACAGCGACATCATCGTCCCGCACAAGGACGAACTGCTGCACGTGGCCACCGCCACCGTCAAGGGCATGAGCGAAGCTGGCTACCGCCCGCCGCACAAGGCCGTGTTCCCGGTCGCGGGCCGCAGCGGCATCGCGAGCATCAAGGGCCAGGTCGCCAACATGCGCGATGGCGGCTTCGTCAGCGCCCACGACTACCACCTGGCCGCGGCGATCGCCGACGTGGTCTGCGGTGGCGAGGTCGAGGCCGGCTCGCTGGTGACCGAGGAGTACCTGATGGCCCTGGAGCGCAAGCACTTCTGCTCGCTGCTGGACAACCCCAAGACCCAGGAACGGATCATGGGGATGCTGCAGACCGGGAAGCCCGTCCGCAACTGATGACATCGCGGGACAGACCGAAGCGCGCAGCGCGAGCTCTGTCCCCGACTGACTGAAACTCGACATGAACCGGCTTCAACGCACCATCGCCAAGCTGGACGGCCTGCCCGCCCCGCTGCGCCGCGCCGCGCGCAACTTCGCGCTGCGCCGCGCCGTGCCGCTCACGGGCACGGCGGGGCTGGATTTCGTCGCGCTCACGCCCGAGCGCAGCGAGATCCGCATCGCCAACCGGCGCCCGGTGCAGAACCACATCCGCGGCGTGCATGCCGCGGCCATGACGCTGGTGGCCGAGACTGCCACCGGCATGGTCGTCGGCATGAACGTGCGGGATGACTGCCTGCCGCTGTGCAAGAGCCTCAACGTCGCGTTCAAGAAGCGCGCGACCGGGGCCCTGCGCGCCGAGGCGCACCTGACCGCCGAGCAGCGCGAGCTGCTCGCCCGCGAGCCCAAGGGTGAAGTGAAGGTGGCCGTCACGGTCACGGATGAAGCCGGCATCGAGCCGATCCAGTGTGAATTCGTCTGGGCCTGGGTGCCCAAAGAGAAGCCCCAGGCTTGAACAACGAGAGGCCCGCGAGGGCCTTGAAAGGAACGAACATGAGCAAGCAAGTCCAAGACGCCTACATCGTCGCCGCCACCCGTCTGCCGATCGGCAAGAGCGGCCGGGGCTACTTCAAGAACACCCGCCCGGACGAAATGCTCGTCAAGGTGATGCAGGCCGCGCTGGCCCAGGCCCCGGGCCTGGAAGCCAAGGCGATTGAAGACGCCATCGTCGGCTGCTCCTTCCCCGAAGGCGAGCAGGGCATGAACATCGCCCGCGTGGCCTCCGTGCTGGCCGGCTTCGGCCCGACGGTCGGTGGCGTGACGATCAACCGCTACTGCGCCTCCGGCATCACCGCCGTGCAGATGGCCGCCGACCGCATCCGCGTGGGCGAGGCCGACGTGATGTTCGCCGGTGGCGTCGAGTCGATGTCAATGATCCCGATGGGCGGCAACAAGCCGAGCCTGTCGCCGCTGATCTTCGAGAAGGACGAGAACATCGGCATCGCCTACGGCATGGGCCTGACGGCCGAGAAGGTCGCCGCGCAGTGGAAGATCAGCCGCGAG
>RXJW01000020.1 GCA_003963005.1 Burkholderiales bacterium | reverse complement strand
GGCTCAGGCGCCCAGTGCTCAGTCACGGGCTTCAAACTTCTACCCAGAGGCCGCTCGGGCTACCCGAGCCGGTCCGAGTCTTGAAGATACAAGGCCCACGCTCCGCGCCGCCGGCCCCGCCCCACCATCCACGGTGGGTCTCGGGGCCGGACCCTTTTCCGGGCAGTAGCATCCCGTCCCAAAACCTTGGAGCGTCGGGAGGCCTCTTGATCGTCGGCATTGATCTCGGAACCACGAACAGCCTGGTCGCCGTCTGGCGCGACGGCCGCGCGCAACTAATCCCGAATGCGCTCGGGGAGCTGCTCACCCCCTCCTGCGTCAGCCTTGACGCCGATGGCACGGTGCTGGTAGGCCGGTCGGCCGTCGAGCGGTTGCAGAGCCACCCGGAGCAGTCGGCCGCGCTGTTCAAGCGCCACATGGGCAGCAGCCGCCTGACCCGCATGGGCGGGCGGGAGTTCCGGCCCGAAGAGCTGTCCGCCCTGATCCTGAAAGCCCTGAAGGCCGACGCCGAAGCCTTCCTGGGCGAGCCGGTCACCGAAGCCATCATCACGGTGCCGGCCTACTTTTCCGACGCGCAGCGCAAGGCCACGCGCGCCGCAGGCCAGATCGCCGGGCTGAAGGTCGAGCGGCTGCTGAACGAACCCACCGCGGCCGCGCTGGCCTACGGGTTGCACCAACGGGAGGCGGAATCCCGCTTCCTGGTGTTCGACCTCGGCGGCGGCACCTTCGACGTGTCGGTGCTGGAGCTGTTCGACGGTGTCATGGAGGTGCGCGCCTCCGCCGGCGACAACTTCCTGGGCGGTGAAGACTTCGTCAACGGCCTGATCGACACCTGCTTCGAGCGCCTGTCGCTGCCGGCCTCACTGCGCCAGGACGAGACCTTCATGGCCCGGCTGCGCGCCGAGACCGAGGCCGCCAAGCGGCTCCTGAGCCTGCAGGCCTCGGCCACCATCGCCGTGCGCCACGGCGAGACGGTGCATCGCCTGGACATCGACGAAGCCACGCTGGCCCAGACCTGCGAGCCACTGTTCAAGCGCCTGCGCCTGCCGGTGGAGCGCGCCATGCGAGACGCCGGCCTGCGCAGCGGCGACCTCAATGCCATCGTGCTCGCCGGCGGTGCGACGCGCATGCCGCTCGTGCGCCGCCTGGTCACGACGATGTTCGGCCGCTTCCCGTCCACCGAGCTGGACCCCGACCAGGTCGTGGCGCTCGGGGCGGCCGTGCAGGCCGGGCTCAAGGCCCGCGACGCGGCACTCAACGAGATCGTCATGACCGATGTGGCGCCCTACTCGCTGGGCGTGGCCGTCGGCATCCGGCTCGGGCCAGACGCGGTCTCGCAAGGCCACTTCGACCCCATCATCGAGCGCAACAGCACCGTGCCGATCAGCCGGGTCAAACAGTACATCCCGCAGGCCAGCGGCCAGAAACAGCTCGACCTGCAGATCTACCAGGGCGAATCCCGGCTCGTGCGGGACAACATCCACATCGGCAGCCTGGCCGTGCCGCTGCCGCCGGCAGCCGTACACGAATGCGCGGTCGACGTGCGCTTCACCTACGACGTCAACGGCCTGCTGCAGATCGACGCCACCGTGCTCAAGACGCAGCAGACCCACAGCCTGCTGATCGAGGGCAACCCGGGCCTGCTGAGCGAAGCCCAGATCGCCGAGCTGCTGCAGGCGATGGCCGAGCTGAAGATCCACCCGCGCGACCAACTGGAGAACCGCACCGTGATGGCGCGAGCCGAGCGGCTGTACGAACAACTGCGGGGCATGGAGCGCGAGCATCTGGGCCGGCAGATCCTCGTCTTCGAGCAGATGCTGGCCGGACAGGATGCGCGCGTCATCGCGCCGGGCCGGCGCGCGTTTGCCGACATGCTCGATCACCTGGAACGCCACAGCGCCCTTGACCGGGAGCCGACGTGAACGCGCCGCTGGACGCCGGCCTCGCGGCGGCCCTGGCCACGCTGGGCCTGCGGCCCGATGCCGACGCTCGCGCGGTGCGCCGGGCCTATGCGCTGCAGCTCAAGCAGATCGACCAGGCCACGCAGTTGCCCGAGTTCCAGGCGCTGCGCGAAGCCTACGAGGCCGCGCTCGTCGGCATCGCCCGCCGCGAGGCCGAGGCTGCCCAGGCGCGGGCCGAGGCGCCGCCGGCCGAGCCGGGCGACACCCGCGAGCCGCCCGCCACCGCGCCGGACCCGACCCCGTCCACGTCGGCGGCGGACAGCCCGGCGGCCGAAGCCGCGGCCCTGCCCACGGCCGGCGCGCTGGCCGACGACGTCTTCAAGGCCTTCCACGCACGCGCCGCCGCCGGCTTTGCCGACGAGGACGACGCCACGGCTGCGCTGGCCCAGTCACTGGCCGATGACCGGCTGCTGAACCTCGAAGCCCGCACGATCTTCGAGTGGCAGGTCGCCCACCTGATCATGGCCGGCTGGCAGCCCGGCCATGAGTTCCTGTTCGGCCCGGCCTGCCTGGCCTTCGGCTGGGAACAGGACCGGGCCCACCTGCGGATCTTCGGCCAGCTCGGCGCGGCGCTGGATGCGGCGATCAACGAGAAACTCATCTTCTTCCAGCACCCCCCGGGGGCCTTCGATCGCCTGGCCCAGGTGATCCGCAGGCTGCGCAGCGACCAGCCGCCGACGAAGCGCCTGCTGCAGGAAGACTACCCCCTGGTGCAGCTGCTGGTCCAGCGCTACCCCAACTGGCTGCGCCTGATCACGTCGCAGGCCAACATCAACGCCTGGTTCCGCGACGTGCCGGAAGCCGAGCCAAGCACGACAGCGGCGCCTTCGCCGTTGGACATGGCGCTGGCCAGACCGCCCGAGCGCCCCTCGAAGATGCCTTGGCTGCTCGCGATCCTGGTGATCCTGCTCGTGCTGGCGAGCATCTCCAGCAACCGCTCAACGCGGCCCGCCCCCGCCTCCCAGACACCCCCGTGGGCCGGCGCGCAAACCCAAGGCAGCACCCCGTCGCCTTGGCCGACCTCGGTGCTGGGCCCGGGCACTGCACAGGACGGGCTGGGGGCCGGCCAGTCGTCCAAAGACCCGCTCTACCTGGGCCTGCCCACACCGCTGCCCACGACGCCACCCGGTCCGGCCCCGCGGGACGCCGCACCGACCGAGGCCGCCGGGGCGCAGTACGCCTTCCTGGGTCCCGTGACCTTCGCCCGCACGCCGCAGAAGATCACCGTCGACGACGTCGAGGCCGGGAGCCGGCGAGGCCGCTCCACGCTGCGCCCGGGGGACCAGATCCAGGGTTGTCCCGCCATCGACAAGCGCTTTCCGCTGACCCTCGCGCTGGAGCGGGGTGCCTGCGGCAACCTCAAGAGCACCGACCCGCAGACCGGCGTGGTGACCTACGTCTTCAACATCCTGCGCCAGGGTCAGGCGACGACCGCGGCCATCGTGATGCCGCCGCCCGACCGCCCCGGCACCGCGTCGAACGTGGGCACGGTGGAGCAGGCCCTGAAGGCGGCCGCAACGCTGTCCCCGCCCCGGCCGGTCGCACGTCCGGCGGCCGAGGACAGCGTGCGGCTCGGCCACGTCACCTTCAAGCAGCGCGACACGGCCGTGGTCGTTGCCAGCGTCGGGGAGCGCACCGAGGGCAGTTTCGGCACGCTGCAGCCCGGCGACCTGGTGATGGGCTGCATGTCCGGCAACTACCACCTGCCGATCACGCACGCCAGCGAGGTCCGGCAGTGCGTGGTGACCAACCCTCCGCCGAAGGACACCGACACCACGCCCTACATGTTCCGCGTGCTGCGCGACAGCCGCAGCGTGCCCGCCTCGCTGACGCTGCGACCGGGCTGACCGCAGCGCTCAGCGCCGCTTGAGCAGCCAGGCGTACAAGCCGAAGCCCACCGCCGCGAAGGCCAGCGTGCCCAGCACCTGGCCCGCCGTGGCGAAGCTCTCGCCCACCAGGGCCAGCGGCGCGCCGTTGCCCGAGAACACGACGACGGCCGCCAGGATCACGCCCAGCAGGCTCTCGCCGACGATCAGGCCCGACGCCATGAGCACGCCGAGCTGCCGGGTGGCCTCGGGGTCGCGCTGGCGCTCGGCACGCCGTTCGAACCACCAGCCGGCGATCGCGCCGACGACGATGGTCAGCGTGCTGTTGAGCGGCAGGTAGATGCCCAGGCCCACGGCCAGCGGTGCCAGGTGCGCCCGGCCGCCGGAGCCCCACTTGATGACTTCGTCCGCCACGATGCAGGCCCCGCCGACGAGCGCGCCGATGCCGATGAGGTGCCAGTTCAGGTCGCCCTGGATGACCCCCTTGGCCAGGGCCGAGATCAGCGCGGCCTGCGGGGCGGCCAGCGCCGTCTTGGGGTCGGCACCGGGTGCACCGGCAAAGCCGTAGGCCTGGTTCAGCAGGTCCAGCACCGGCGGGATGACGAGGGCACCCGCCACGACGCCGATGATCAGCGCGACCTGCTGGCGCCAGGGCGTGGCGTCCACGAGCTGGCCGGTCTTGAGGTCCTGCAGGTTGTCGTTGGAGATGGTGGCCACCGCGAACACGACGGCCGTGACGAACAGCGCAAAGGCCACCAGGGCCTGTCCGGTGCTCGGCGGCAGCAGCGGCTTCACGACCAGGGCCAGCAGCAGCGAGACGCCGATCACGACCAGGATGCCCACGCCTGACAACGGGCTGTTGGACGAGCCGATCAACCCGGCCATGTAGCCGCACACCGCGGCCACGAAGAAGCTCATCAGCACGACGTACACCACGCCGCCCACGACCAGCAGGCCGAGCTGGTCCGCGAGGCCCGCGGAGGTCGCGAACTGCGACAGCATGAAACCGATCGGCAGCATGCAGGCCAGCGTGATGAGGCCCACCGTGCCGATCGGGATGTCCTGCTCGGTGCGCGGCAGCGTGTCGGCCTTGCCGGCCTTGCGCACGCGGGCCGACATGGCCGCGCCGTGCAGGCCGGCGATGACCGGCTTGGCGAGCTTGATCAGCGTCCAGATCGCCGCCACCGCGATGCAGCCGGCGCCGATGAAGCGCACCTTCTTGCTCCAGGCGGCCATCGCAACCGCCTCGGGCACGCCGTCCAGCCCTTGCGTCAGCCACGGCACGCCGCCGAGCCAGGCGATGCACGCGCCCACCAGGATGGCGATGCCGACCCACAGCCCGACGAGGTGGCCCACCGCCAGCAGCGCGAAGCTGAAGTTCAGGTCATAGCCGGTGGCGCCGCCGGGGCCCTTGTCGCTGCCGGGCAGGCGGAAGTACTGCGCCAGGTTGGCCGCGAACACCTGGGTGGCCACGACGATGGCGAAACCCGCCGACACCACGCTGCCCACCACAATGGCCGCCAGGCCCTGCCGGTTGGCGTCGCCGCTGTCGCTGGCATGGCCCACCTTCAGCACCTCGGCGCAGGCCACGCCTTCCGGGTACGGCAGCGGCGAGTTCGTCACCAGCGCGCGGCGCAGCGGGATCGAATACATGACGCCCAGCACGCCGCCCAGCGCGCACAGGGTCATCGACATCCAGTACGGGAACCCCGTCCACCAGCCGATCATGACGAGGCCCGGCAGCACGAAGATGATCGACGACAGCGTGCCGGCCGACGACGCGATGGTCTGCACGATGTTGGTCTCACCAATCGAATTGCCCGCCGCACGCCGCAGCAGGGCCATCGCAATGACCGCCGCCGGGATGGACGTGGCGAAGGTCAGCCCGGCCTTCAGGCCGAAGTAGACGTTGGCAGCCGTGAAGACGCCGGTGATCAGGATGCCCAGCACGATGCCGCGCAGGGTGAGTTCGGTGCCGAGTGCGGGCGCCGTCGAGGTGGGAGTGGTCATGCGGTCGGAACGTTGGGCCGCCGATGGCGGCGAGGTGCGCATCATCGCGGCAGGCGGCACGGCCTTGAATTGACGTTAACGTCAATTGGCGTCCTAGAATTCGCACCAAGCCAGGAGACAGCCATGACCGATCTCGCCGCCGACTACAAGGCGCTTGCCGAATACCGCCCGACCCACAAGGTCCGCTTCGTCACCGCCGCCAGCCTGTTCGACGGGCACGACGCCGCCATCAACATCATGCGGCGCATCCTCCAGAACATGGGCGCCGAGGTCATCCACCTCGGGCACAACCGCTCGGTGGACGAGGTCGTCACGGCCGCGCTGCAGGAAGACGCCCAGGGCATCGCGATCAGCTCCTACCAGGGCGGCCACGTCGAGTACTTCAAGTACATGGTGCAGCTGCTCAAGGAACGTGGCGGCGCGCACATCCAGGTGTTCGGCGGCGGCGGCGGCGTGATCGTGCCGGCCGAGATCCGCGAACTGGCCGAGCACGGCGTGCGCATCTTCAGCCCCGAAGACGGCCAGCGCATGGGCCTGCAAGGGATGATCGGCGAGATGGTCATGAAGGCCGACCAGGACTTCAGCGTCTATGCGCCCAAGGACCTGTCCGCCATCACCGGCCACACCGAATCGGCCTGGCGCTCGCTGGCCCAGCTCCTCACCGCGCTGGAGAACGGCAAGGCCGACGGCGCCACCGTCGACGCCCTGCGCGCGCAGGCGGCGGGCCTCAAGACCCCGGTGCTCGGCATCACCGGCACGGGCGGCGCGGGCAAGTCCAGCCTGACGGACGAACTGATCCGCCGCCTGCGCCTGGACCAGGGCGACGCCCTGCGCGTGGCCCTCGTCTCCATCGACCCGTCACGCCGCAAGAGCGGCGGCGCGCTGCTGGGCGACCGCATCCGCATGAACGCCATTTCGCCCTGGCAGAGCGGGCCGCGCGTGTTCATGCGCTCGCTCGCCACGCGCGACTTCGGCAGTGAAATCTCCCCGGCGCTGCCGGACGTCATCGCCGCCGCCAAGGTGGCCGGCTTTGATCTCGTCATCGTCGAGACCTCCGGCATCGGCCAGGGTGATGCCGCCATCGTGCCGCTCGTCGACGTGCCGATGTACGTGATGACGCCCGAGTTCGGCGCCGCCAGCCAGCTCGAGAAGATCGACATGCTCGACTTCGCCGAGTTCGTGGCCATCAACAAGTTCGACCGCAAGGGCGCGCTCGACGCCCTGCGTGACGTGGCCAAGCAAGTGCAGCGCAACCGCGAAGCCTTCGGCCAGCCGCCCGAGACGATGCCGGTGTTCGGCACCATGGCCAGCCGCTTCAACGACGACGGCGTGACCGCCCTCTACCAGGCGCTGCGCGAGCGCCTCGGCGGCCTTGGGCTGAAGCTGGCCGAGGGCCGGCTGCCGCGCGTGAGCACCCGCCACAGCACGCACCAGACGCCCATCGTGCCGCCCAACCGCGTGCGCTACCTGGCCGACATCAGCGAGACCGTGCGCAGCTACAAGGCCCGCGCCCGCCGCCAGGCTTCGCTCGCCCGGGAGATCCAGCAGCTCGAAGCCAGCCGCACGATGCTTCAGCTGGCCAACCCTGACAAGCAAGGCGCCCGCACGGCACTCGCCGACCTCGCCGAGCAGCGCCGCACCAAGCTCGACGGCGACGCCCGCCAGCTGCTCGCCCAGTGGCCCGACATGGTCAAGGCCTATGCGGGTGACGAGTACGTCGTGAAGATCCGCGACAAGGAAATCCGCACCGCCCTCGTCACGCAAAGCCTCTCGGGCACCAAGATCCGCAAGGTCGTGCTGCCGACCTACGAGTGCCACGGTGAATTGCTGAAGTGGCTGATGCTGGAGAACGTGCCCGGCAGCTTCCCGTACACGGCCGGCGTGTTCGCGTTCAAGCGCGAGGGCGAGGACCCGACCCGCATGTTCGCCGGCGAAGGTGACGCCTTCCGCACCAACCGCCGCTTCAAGCTGGTCAGCGAGGGCATGCCCGCCAAGCGCCTATCCACCGCCTTCGACTCGGTCACGCTCTACGGCGCCGACCCGGCCCCGCGGCCGGACATCTACGGCAAGGTCGGCAACAGCGGCGTGAGCATCGCGACGCTGGACGACATGAAGGTGCTGTACGACGGCTTCGACCTATGCAACCCGAGCACCTCGGTGTCGATGACGATCAACGGCCCGGCGCCGAGCATCCTGGCGATGTTCATGAACACCGCCATCGACCAGAACCTGGCGAAGTTCCGCACCGACAACGGCCGCGACCCCACGGCCGACGAGGCCGCCAAGATCAAGGACTGGGTGCTCGCCAACGTGCGCGGCACGGTGCAGGCCGACATCCTGAAGGAAGACCAGGGCCAGAACACCTGCATCTTCTCGACCGAGTTCTCGCTGAAGGTGATGGGTGACATCGCCGAGTACTTCGTGCACCACAACGTGCGCAACTTCTACTCGGTGTCGATCTCGGGCTATCACATCGCCGAGGCCGGCGCCAACCCGATCAGCCAGCTGGCGCTGACGCTCTCCAACGGCTTCACCTTCGTGGAGGCGTATCTGGCGCGCGGCATGCACATCGATGATTTCGCGCCCAACCTGAGCTTCTTCTTCAGCAACGGCATGGACCCGGAGTACACCGTGCTCGGCCGCGTGGCCCGCCGCATCTGGGCCGTGGCGATGCGCGACCGCTACGGCGCCAACGAACGCTCCCAGAAGCTGAAGTACCACGTGCAGACGTCGGGCCGCAGCCTGCATGCGCAGGAGATCGCCTTCAACGACATCCGTACGACGCTGCAGGCGCTGATCGCCATCTACGACAACTGCAACTCGCTGCACACCAACGCCTTCGACGAGGCCATCACCACGCCGACCGAAGACAGCGTGCGCCGCGCGATGGCCATCCAGCTCATCATCAACCGCGAGTGGGGCCTGGCCAAGAACGAGAACCCGAGCCAGGGCGCGTTCATCATCGACGAGCTGACCGAGCTGGTGGAGGAAGCGGTGCTCGCCGAGTTCGAACGCATCAGCGAGCGGGGTGGCGTGCTGGGCGCGATGGAAACCGGCTATCAGCGCGGGCGCATCCAGGAGGAAAGCCTGCACTACGAGATGCTCAAGCACACCGGCGAGTACCCGATCATCGGCGTGAACACCTTCCGCAACCCGAAGGGTGACCCCGTGCCCGAGCACATCGAGCTGGCCCGCTCGACCGAGGAAGAGAAGCAGTCCCAGCTCACCCGCCTGGCGGACTTCCACCGCCGCCACGCCGCCGAGGCCCCGGCGATGCTGGTCCGCCTGCAGCAGGCCGTCATCGAGAACCGGAATGTGTTCGACGTGCTGATGGACGCGGTGCGCGTATGCTCGCTGGGCCAGATCACCGGCGCGCTGTTCGAGGTGGGCGGCCAGTACCGCCGCAGCATGTGACGCCGCGCAGGCGCGTCGTCAGGCCGCGAGCTTCACCTGATCGCGGCCGGCGCGCTTGGCTTCGTACAGCGCGGCGTCGGCGCGGCTGAAGACGGCTTCCGGCGCCTCGCAGCTGGCCCGCGCGCGTGCCACGCCCACGCTCACCGTGACGGTGAGCGGTCCTGCTGTTGTCACGAAGGATTCACCGGCCACGACCTCGCGCAGCCGCTCGCCCAGCCGCGCCTCCCCCCCCGGCTCGGGCTGGGCCCAGATCACGGCGAATTCTTCGCCGCCGAGGCGAACCGCCAGGTCCAGCGGACGCAAGGTCTCGCGCAGGCGCTCGCCGATGGTGCTCAGCACCGCGTCGCCCACCGCATGGCCGTGCGTGTCGTTGATGCGCTTGAAGTGGTCCACGTCCAGCACGGCCAGCACGGGCAACTGGGGACCGCCGCGCTGCAGCAGGCGCCGCAGGCGCTCGTCAAAGCCGCGGCGGTTGAGCAGACCGGTCAACACGTCGACTTCGATCAGTCTTTCGATCTGGCGCAGGGCCCGGTCCTGCAGCAGCAGCAGCATGGCCAGGGCCTGCCCGATGACCAGGCCGATCGTCGCCAGCAGCCCGATCGCGTTGTACTGCACGGCCAGCTCACGGGTGGGAACAGCCGCCGGGAAGACGGCGACGCTGCGCGCGGTTTCCACCACGGCACTCAGCAGCAGCATCGTCGACATCAGCAGCATCGGAAACCCGGGCTGTCGCCGCCACGCCAGTTGCGCCAAGCGTGCGGCGGGTGCGGTGAGCAGCGCACTGGCGAGCAACGTGAGCATCAGGGAGGGCCACAGCGCGCCCACCTGACTGACCAGCACGGGTGCCGCCACACACACGGCCGCCGCTGACGCCACCGGCCAGCGCCAACGCAGCGGATGGCCCAGGAACACCCGCAGCCCCAGCAGCACGAACAAGGCGCTCAGCATGCCGCCGAGATGGCCGATGGCCAGCCAGGGGCGAGCAGCGTCCGTGCCCATGGCGATGGCGCGTGCCGTCTGGGTCAGCGCGGATGCGGCGAAGGCGGCGGCCCAGAAGCGCAGCGCGGGCTCCGCCTTCAACTGCCAGGCGCCGCCCAGCGTGGCCACCGCCAGCATGGCGGTGACCAACTGGTAGACGCTCAGCAGGGTGTCGACGTGCAGGGTTTCCATGGGCAATTTAGCTCCGCCCGCACGATGCCTGCGCCGGAGCCTGCCCGGACGGTGGCCCCCCCTGGCAGCATGATTTACTTCACGCGGACCGGCCGATTCAGCGCGCCTGCAGCGACTGCATGGCCGTTTTCACCCGCAGCACCATGGGTGACGGCGGCGTGGCGGTGGCATCGAAGGGATGGAGCCGCTGCCCGCCCACGGCCGCCATGATCTTGCGCACGTAAAGCCGCGTTTCCGCATACGGCGGCACACCAAGATAGCGGTCCACGGCCTTCTCGCCGGCGTTGTAGCCGGCCAGGGCCAGCATGACGTCGCCTTCGTAGTAGGCCAGCAGCCAGCGCAGGTAGGCCATGCCGGCGCGGATGTTCTGGGCCGGGTCGCGCAGCCGCGTCGCCTTGAAGCGCAGCGCCGTCTCGGGCAGCAGCTGCATCAGGCCCTGGGCCTTCTTGGGCGACTCCGCCAGCGGGTCGAAGTTGGACTCGGTGGCCATCACGGCCAGCACCAGGGCGGGCGACAGCTGGTACTCCGGCGCGAGCACCTTCACGTAGTTGACGATGGCCGGCGGCGCGTGCGGCGGCAAGGGCAGCGTGGCCCACAGCGACACCGGTGCCGGCCCCTTGCCGCTGCGCGTCGGCGGCGGGGGCGGTGGCGCCACGGCCAGCGGCGGATCGGTCTCCGGCGGGCGCAGGCAAGGCGGCGGGTCGCCCAGCGGCGTGCCGCCCATCTTGTCGAGCATGTTCTGCGCCTGCTCCAGGCCCTGCTCGGCGGCGGCGGCGAACAGGTGAGCCGCTTCCGCATCGTTGCGCTGGATGCCGCGGGCGTTGGTGAGCATCCAGCCCAGGCTGAACTGGGCCTCGGCGTCGCCGTAGCGGGCCGCACGGCAGTAGAGCTTGGCCGCAGCCACCTCGTTGCGTGGCACGCCGTCGCCGTACTCCAGCGCCTTGGCCTCCTGGCGCCAGCGCTCCACCTGCGCCGGCACCACCGGCCCCCGTTCACCGGGCGGCATGCTCGGGCGAGGCAACTGCTCCAGCGTCAACGCAGGCAATTGAGCCCAGCCTGACGAAGCAGCCAGCAGCAGCAGGGGCACGAGGCGTCGCAAGGGTCTGTCCGGAGAACACGCAAGGGGCGGAAGTCTAGACTGGCCTCATGGCCATCCCCGACCCGCGTATCGACGCCTACCTGGCGGCCGCGCCGGCCTTCGCGCAGCCCATCCTCGCCCGGCTGCGCGAGGACGTGCATGCCGCCTGCCCCGACGTCGAGGAGACGATCAAGTGGAGCCGCCCGCACTTCCTGCTGGACGGCCAGCTGCTTTGCGGCATGTCGGCCTTCAAGGCGCATTGCGCCTTCGGGTTCTGGGCCCGCGAAGGTGCCGAGCCGGGGCAGCCGGGTGCGATGGGCGACTACGGTCGCATCACCGCGATGAGCGATCTGCCGTCCCGCGCCGAACTGCGCCGCCAGATCCGCGCCGCGGCCGCGCTGCTGCAGGCTGGCGCCCCGCGCGCCCGCAAGGCGGATCGCCCGGCACGGGCCGTGCTGACCATGCCTGCCGACTTCGCCGCCACGCTGGACGCGACGCCGGGCGCCCGCCAGCACTTCGATGCCTTCGCGCCGAGCAAGCAGCGCGACTACCTCGAATGGGTGCTGGAGGCCAAGCGGGCAGACACGCGCGCCCGGCGCATCGCCCAGGCCGCCGAGTGGTTGGCCGAGGGCAAGGCGCGGCACTGGAAGTACGAGGCCTGCTAGGCGTCTGCGCGGCAGAGCGTGGCACCCGCGCCGACTCCTAGCCCAGCACCGACTGCAGCGTCGAATGGCGCATCCACTCGTCGGCCACCACCACGCGGTTGCGGCCCTGCTGCTTGGCCTGGTAGAGCGCCTTGTCGGCCAGGTGCATCAGCGTCTCCGGCGTGTCGTCGGGCGCGGCCTCAGCCACGCCGGCCGAGAGCGTCACCTGCAGCGGTCGACCGGCATCGCCGGTGAGCGCCAGCGCCTCCACGGCCAGGCGCACCTGCTCGGCCAGGTGGCGCGCGCCAGTGGCACCGGTGGCCGGCAGCACGAGGGCGAACTCCTCGCCGCCGAGGCGGCCGAGCACGTCCGACCCGCGCAACCGGGCGCGCGTGCACGCGGCCACGGCCTTGAGCACCTGGTCGCCCACGGCATGCCCGTGGCGGTCGTTGACGCGCTTGAAATGGTCCAGGTCCAACATGACGAAGGCCACCGGCTGCCCTTCGCGCCGCGCCCGCTCCATCGCATGGGCGAGCAGCGACACGGTGGTGTTGTGGTTGCAGGCGCCGGTGAGCCCGTCGACGCTGGCGAGTTCACGCATCTGGCTGGCCATGCGCTCGAACGTGGCCAGCACGAAGCCGAATCCTGCGGCCAGCACGGCCATGAAGGCGAGCATGAAGACGATGCTCGTCCAGCTCAACCACGGCTCGCCTTGCGCGGGTGCCGTCTGCCGCCACCACAGCGCCAGCAGCACACGCAGCCAGAGCATCGCGCAGGCCAGCGCGAGCATCAGCGCGACCACGCGGAAACTCCGCTCGGCCCGCCAGCCCCGGCGCAGCGCGACCACGGCCGACGGAAGCAGCAGCCCGCCCATCACGCTGGACATCGTCGCAGCCCGCACCGGCGTCGACGCGTCCAGCACCCATGGCGTGACGAGCACCGCCATCGCGGCGAGCCAGTGGTGCCATACCGGCAGTCCGCGGTTGAACAGGTGGCGCCACACGGCCGCCGCCACGCTGCCCAGGCCGCCGATCAGCAGCCAGTTGCCGGCCAACAACACCACGGCCGGCGGCAGCCACGCCCGCAGCGCAAAGCACCCGAAGCCGAGGCTGAAGGCCAGCGCCCCCCAGCGAAGGCGCTGCAGGTCGCCACGGTTGAGCGCTCCCCGCTCCGCCATCCCGAGCTGCACGGTGAGCAGGCCGAAGCCCACCACCAGGATGAGCACCAGCGTCGGTACATGCAGTGTCATGCGTAGACCACGGCCCCGGGTTGACTGCGTTGTCTGCGCTGCAGTGTAGGCAGGCTCTCCGGGCTCGTGCGCCAGGGTCTGCGCCGATGGCGCGGCCGGCTGTGGCCCGCTTCAATCCCGGAGTGACTGCCTCTTCTCTCGCGCCGGCTGGCCTGCCGGCGCTGTGCCTGCTCAATCCGCACGCCGCCAACGGCCGCTGCGCCGCCCTCGCCGCCCCGCTTCGCGAGGCCCTGCCGGACATCCCGCTGGCCTTGCCCGACGACGTCACATCCGCCCGCCAGCAGCTGCTCGCGCTGCCCGAGGGCAGCCGCGTCCTGATCGCGGGCGGCGACGGCACCGTCCATCAACTGCTGCCGGCCCTCGTCGAGCGCCGGTTGCAGCTCGCGCTGCTCCCTGGCGGCACCGGCAACGACCTCGCCCGGGCCCTGGGCCTCGCCCGCCTCGGCTGGCGCGATGCGCTGGCCCACGCGCGGCAGGCGCCGGCCCGCGCGATGGACCTGGGCGAGCTGACCCTGCCCGGCCAGGCGCCGCGACTCTTCATGTCGAGCCTCACCGCCGGCTTCGACGCCGCCATCGCCATCCGTGCCCAGGCATCGCCCCGCTGGCTGCGCGGCCAGCCGCGCTACCTTTGGGCCACGCTGAGCGAGATCAGCCGGCTGCGCGTCTATCCGCTGCGCATCGAGGTTGACGGTGCCCTGCTGCACGACGGCCCGATGCTGTTCGCCTCCACCCTGAACACCGCCACCTACGGCAGCGGCATGCCCGCGGCGCCCGGCGCGCGCATCGACGACGGCGCGCTGGAACTGCTGCGCGTCGGCGCCTTCGGCCGGCTGGGCGCACTGACCATGATGCCGCTGCTGCTGAGCGGCCAGCACCTGCGCCACCCGCGCGTGGCCCTGGGCCGCTTCCAGGCCCTGCGCCTGACCAGCCCGGTCAGCGTGCCGCTCGCGCTGGACGGCGAGCCGCTGCCCGCGGCAGCCGACGTCCAGGTGCGCGTGCGGCCGGCGCTGCTGCAGGTGGTGGGCCGATGATGGCGCCGTGGCACACGACGGCCCCGGCCGTCTGAAGGCCCTCGCGACCCCGCTTTCATGAACCGACGCCAACTGCTCAGCCTGCCCGCCACCGCCCTGATGCCGCTCACCGCCACCGCCT
The DNA here is from genome assembly GCA_003963005.1 of Burkholderiales bacterium. Classification (GTDB taxonomy): domain Bacteria; phylum Pseudomonadota; class Gammaproteobacteria; order Burkholderiales; family Burkholderiaceae_C; genus Pelomonas. Next base: position 34,003 of record RXJW01000020.1, on the reverse strand, counting down.
CCATCGCGCCCCGATTCCTGCACGTCGGCACGTACGCGCCACTCGGCGAGGGCCTCCACAGCTTCGCGCTGGCCAGCGACGGCAGCTTGCGCCCGGCCGGCGTCACGCCGAATGCACACAGCCCGAGCTGGCTCGCCGCGCACGATGGCCGCCTCTACGCGGCCGAGGAGAGTGGTGACGCCGTCGCGGTCTACACCGCCGATGCCGGCGGCCGCCTGAGCCTCGCCCAGCGCCAGCCCAGCGGCGGCCGCGGCCCGGCGCACCTGTCCGTGGCCGCAGGCCATGTCTGGGTCGCGAACTACGGCGATGGCCGTTTTGCGGCACTGCCGCTGGCGGCCGACGGCACGCTCGGGGCGGCGGCGGGCTGGCCGAGTTGCAACGGGCCGGACTGCCGCCCGGGCCCGACCCGGCCGCAGAAGGCGCCCCCCGGCAGCCAGGCCAACAGCGGCCATGACGGCCCGCATGCCCACATGATCGACGTCAGCCCGGACGGCCGCTGGCTGCTGGGCACGGACCTGGGCCTGGACCAGCTGCTGGTGTGGCCCTTGGCCCCGGGCGCGCCCACGTCGGCCCCGCTCGCCCTGGCGCTGAGCCCCGGGTCGGGCCCGCGCCACTTCGCCTTTCACCCGCAGGAGCCGCGCTGGGTGTACGTGCTGCAGGAAACATCGTCGACGCTCTCCACGGTGGAGCTGACGCCGACCGGGCCGCGCCTGCTGGACGAGACGCCCGTGCTGCCCGCGGGCTTCGTCGGCACGAGCTACGCCTCCGGCCTGCTGGTGGCCCCCGGCGGCCGGCACCTGTACGCGCTGAACCGCCTGCACGACAGCCTGGCCGTCATCAGCCTGGCGCAGCCGCGCCGGCCCCGGGTGCTGGACCACCACTGGGTGCACGGCAGCACGCCACGCAGCGCCTGCCGCGTGGGCCGCCATCTCTACGTGTGCAACCAGCGCAGCGACCACCTCGCCCACTTCGACCTCGGCCGCCCCGAGGCCCCGCGCTTCACCGGCCGGCACACCGCGGTGCCCAGCCCGGCCAGCGCCTGTTCGCTCTAGACTGAGCCCATGAAGCAAGCCGCCCTCGCCCTCCTGACGGCCGCCGCTGCGCTGGCCCACGCCGAACCGATCGGTTCGGTGGACACCGCCTTCAAGCTCATCGGACCGGATCACAAGATCGTCGTGGACGCCTACGATGACCCCAAGGTGCAGGGCGTCACGTGCTTCGTGTCGCGCGCCAAGACCGGCGGCATCAAGGGCGCGATCGGCATCGCGGAGGACAAGTCCGAAGCCTCCATCGCCTGCCGGCAGGTCGGCCCGATCAACATCGCCCAGCCGCTGCCTCGCCAGGAAGAGGTGTTCAGCGAGCGCATCTCACTGGTGTTCAAGCGGCTGCGCATCGTGCGCATGGTCGACCCGGCACGCAACACCCTCGTCTACCTCACCTATTCCGACCGGCTCATCGACGGCTCGCCACAGAACAGCGTGACCGCGGTACCGGTGGACCGCAGCCTCCCCATCCCCGTCAGGAAATGAGCTTCACCGACGCGCTGTTCTCGCTGCTGCCGATGCAGGCACTGGTGGCGGCGCTGGTGCTGATCACGCTGGTCGGATGGCGCGGTGACAACGCGGGCGGCCGCTGGGCGCAAGGCGGCATGCTCGCGCTGGCGCTCGGCCTGGCCTTTGCCAGCCCCACGGTGGGCGAGCGGCTGGGGGCGCCGCATGGGCTGCTGAGCCTGGGCGCGGGCGTGATCAGCGCCGGGCTGTCCGCCCTGTGGTGGGCGCTTTGCCTGTGGCTGAGCCCGCGACCCGGGCGCTGGCTGATGGCGGCTGCGCCGCTGGCCCTGGTGACCGGTCATGCGCTGCTGGGCCGCGACCGCGACGCCGCGCAGACCCTGGCCGACGTCGTGCTCGGGGCGCAGCTCGTCTGGCTCGGCGTGGCCCTGACGATGCCGGGACGCAGCAGCGTCGTGCAAGGCCTGAACAGCCGGCGCTGGCGGCTGCTGGGCCTGGCCGCTGTGCTGCCGTTGCTGGCGGCCATGCTGTGCCGGGCCGTGGTCACCGAGTTCGGCACGCCCTCGGCCTTGCCGGATCTGCTGCTGGCCCTGACCGGCCAGCTCGCCCTGCTGCTCGCCTTGCCGATGCTGCTGCTGGCCTGGCGGGGCCAGATCGAGGCGGAACTGGCCCGTCTGGCGCAGACCGACGGTCTGACCGGCCTGATCGACCGCGAGGCCTTTGCCAAGCGCTCGGTCGACCTGATCTCGATGGCCCGCCGCTACGACGAGCCGCTGGCGCTGATGGTGCTGGACCTGGACGAATTCGACACGCTGCAGGCCGAGCGCGACATCGATTTCGCCGACCGCGCCCTGGCGCTCTTCGGCAGCTGCGTGCAGGCACAGATGCGCCTGGGCGATCTGGCGGGCCGTCTGGCGGGCCATCAATTCGGCGTGCTGATGGCCCGTTGCCAGCCGGAGGGGCCGCAGGCGCTCGACCAGCGGCTGCGCGCAGCGCTCGCCGAGCGCGCCCCGGCCGAATTGGGCGTGCCGCTGACCTTCAGCGCCGGCTGGGCCAAGCTGCGCCCCGGCGACCGCAACATCGCCGACCTGCAACGGCGCGCCGACACCGCGCTGTATGAAGCCCAGCGCGCCGGCCGCAGCCAGCTGATGGCCGAGCCGGGCGTGGCCGACTGAGGCCCGTGCCGGCCGGGCGCGCCGACGCGCTCAGGGCCCGAAGTACTTCTGCACGATGCGGGCCATCGTGCCATCGGCTTCCAGTGCATCGTTGGCCTGCTGATAACGCCGTGCCCAGTCGGCATCGCGCGCGCGCTTGCTGACCAGCACGAAGGCGGGCTCGTCAGACAGCAGCAGGTCGGTCGCGACGATGCTGGCCCCAAGTCCCTGCTGCGACAGCTCCCAGCGCGCCGACGCTTCGCTGGCCAGCACGGCATCGACACGGCCCAGTGCCAGCATCTGCCACAGGTTGCGGCGCGACGTGGCCTGGGTCAGCGACGCGCGGAAGCTCGGCTGCGTGAGCAGCTGGGCGTACTCCGGCCCGTAGACCACGCCGATCTGCACCCCCAGCCGCAGGCCTGGCGGCAGGTCGGCCAGCCGGCGGGCGCTGCCGATGCGGGCACGGTCCGGCTGGCGCACGAACACCAGGTTGCGCGACAGCACGTTCTGCGCCACGAAATGGGCAAACCCTTCCCGCTCCGGTCGGCGCAGGCCCCCCGGCAGCAGATCGAGCCGGCCCGCCTCCAGCTCCACGAGGGCCCGGGCCCACGGCAGCTCGCGCCACTGGGCGCGGCAGCCCAGCCGGGCGAGCGTCTGCTCCACCAGTTCGATGTTCAGTCCGGACAGGCGGCCGTCGGCCGTGCGGAAGCTGTAGGGCGGATCGTCGTTCCAGCGCACCAGCACCTCGCAGCTGCGTGCCGGCAGCACCACGAGGCACAGCAGCAACACCACGGCCCGCCATGACATGAGGACGTCATTCATGGCCCGCATTCTTGAGGCGCCTGACGCTTTTGTCAGCGGATTCCGACACGCCTCCGCGACACAGGCCGATACGCGCCCCGGTGGGCCTCGCCGATGCTGTGGCCCACCCCTCGCCGGAGCCCGCCATGCCCCTCGACGCCCACCTGCCGCAAGCCCCTGCCCTCGAGATCAGCGCACCGGCTGCCGCGCAGCCGCCATTGCTGTCCGCCCTGACCCGCTGGTGGAGCGCTGCGGCGACCGACAGCGCCGATGCCGAGCTCGGCTATGAATCGGCCCTGCCCTGGGTGCTGACCGAGCCCGCGCCGGTGGACAAGCACCCGGCGGCCTGAGCGGCCCGCGGCGGCCGCGCCGTCACTGGATCAACCCGTTCTTCAGGGCGTAGTAGGTCAGATCGCTGTTCGTCTGCAGCTTCAGTTTCTCCAGCACCCGCGTGCGGTAGGTGCTGACCGTCTTGACACTCAGGAACAGGGCCTCGGCGATGTGGCCCACCGTCTCGCCCTTGGCCAGGCGCAGGAAGACCTGGAACTCCCGCTCCGACAGCGCCTCGTGCAGCGGTTTGTCGGCCGCACCGGCGGCACCGCCCGCCCCGACGACGCTGTCCGCCAGTTGCTCGGCCACCGCCGGGCTGATGTAGCGCCGGCCGCGCGACACCAGCCGGATCGCGTTGGCGATCTCCTCCGGGTCGCACTCCTTGTTCAGATAGCCGCTGGCCCCCTGGCGCAGCAGGGTGGTGGCGTAGTGCGCCTCCGGGAAGCCGCTCAGGATGAGCACCGGCAGCTCGGGGAAGCGGGCCTTGATGGCGGCCAGCGCGTCCACGCCGCTCTGGTCGGGCATGGAGATGTCGAGCAGCAGCACGTCCACCTCGCCACCGCGCGCCATCTCCAGCGCGTCGTGGCCGCTGGCCCCTTCGCCGGTGACGCGCAGGTCCACGTGGTCGGACAAGTACTGGCGCAGGCCGGTGCGCACGATGGCGTGGTCGTCGACGATGCCGATGCGGATCATGGTGAATGAATGGCGTTGAACGTGCTGTCAGCCTAGCAGCACCGCGACGCGGCATCGAGCGGCGGGTGTCCTACATCCGTGCCAGCGCAGTCCGACAGCGGGCCGGGCCGCCGGACGATCCCGGCGCCCGTCGCCGGGTTCGATAGTGAGCCCAGCGGCACCCGAAGCCGCGCACCCACAGGAGATTCCCATGATCAACAAGCCCATGCTCACCGCTGCCCTTGCCACCGCCCTCGTCGCCACGCTGGCAACCACCGCGGGTTGCGCCGTCACCCGCAACCAGGAGACCGTGGGCGCCTACGTCGACGACACGACCGTCACCACCCGTGTGAAGGCCAAGTTCGCGGCCGACCCGGTCGTCAGCGCCATGGCGATCAGCGTCGAGACGCTGAAGGGCACGGTGCAGCTGTCGGGCTTTGCCAAGTCCGCCGAGGAACGCGCCATCGCCGAGAAGCTGACCCGCGAGACCTCCGGCGTCGTCGCCGTACGCAACGACATCGCCATCCGCCAGGGGTCCTGACCCCCGCGCCTAGGACTTGTCCTACAGCGGGATGCGCTGCCGGCACTGCCGGCCCGGGGCCGAAGGGCGCCATACTTCAGCCTCAACCACCCTCGCGCAGTTCTCGGCTCATGCCAGCACTCAAAGCCTTCATCGTCGAAGACAGTCCGGTGATCCTGGAAAACCTCATCGCGACGCTGGAGGAGCTGGCCCAGGTGGAGGTGGTCGGGTCGGTGGCCGACGAGGCCGGCGCGGTGCGCTGGATGAAGCGCGACCCCGATGCGAACGCCGACATCTTCATCGTCGACGTGTTCCTGCGCTCGGGCACCGGCCTGGGCGTGCTGCAGGCCGCCCAGCAGCTGGGCGTGCGCGCCCGGCGTGTCGTGCTGACCAACTACGCCACCGAGGAAATGCGGCGCCGCTGCGCCAGCCTCGGCGCCGAGCGCGTGTTCGACAAGAGCCGCGAGCTCGACGACCTCATCAGCTACTGCGCCGAGTTGGCGGAACACGCCGCCTCGGCCCCCGCTGCGCGCCCGGCCGCCACCAACTGAGCGACGGCAGGTGCTGCGTCGTTTCGACCCCTGGCTGGAAGGCGCCAGCCGTCATCGCGGCCTGGCCCTGGGGCTGGCGGCGCTGGCAGCAGCGGCCGTCATGGGCGTCAGCGAGGCGGCCTTCTGGGGGGCCGACGAGGCCCTGCGCCAGAGTCAGGCCCGCCATGCCGCCCGCAACGAGAGCCTGCGGCTGCGCGACCTGCTGACCGATGCCGAGACCGCTCAGCGCGGCTACCTGCTCACGGGCCGCGACAACTACCTCAGCCCGCTGCACCTGGCCGAGCAGGAGCTGCCGGGCGTGCTGTCGCGTCTGCGCGGCCAGTACGCCAGCTCCGAATGGGAAGCCCTGGTGGCCGACGCCAGCCGTCGCGCGCGCGAGAAGCTGTCGGAGCTGCAGCTCGTCGTGAAGCTCTACCGCGACGGCCAGGACTCCGCCTGGCGCGGGCTGGTCGAGTCCGACATCGGCCGCGAGAAGATGCAGGCCGTGCGCGAGGCCGTGGCCCAGCTCGATCAGCATGAGCTGGTGCAGATTGCCGGCGAGCGCGATGCCGTGGCCCGCTCGCTCGCCTACGGCCGCCTGGGCGTGCATGGCCTCACGCTGCTGAGCCTGTTCGGCCTGGCCGTGTTCCTGCGCCGCAACGAAGCCCTGCACCGCACCCGGCGCGAGCACGCCCAGGAACTGGCCCGCGAGCGCGACCGCCTCGACCGCGAGGTGGCGCACCGCACCGGCGAGCTGACCGAGCTGGCCCGCCACCTGCAGACCGTGCGCGAGGACGAGCGCGCCCACCTCGCCCGCGAGCTGCACGACGAACTCGGTGCCCTGCTGACCGCCGCCAAGCTCGACGTCGCGCGCATCCGCCGCATGACACGCACCGCCGCACCCGAGATCGACGACCGCCTCAAGCACATGAGCGAGCTGCTCGACCAGGGCATCGCGCTCAAGCGCCGCATCATCGAAGACCTGCGCCCGTCGGCGCTGTCCAACCTCGGCCTGATCCCGGCGCTCGAGATCCTCACGCAGGAGTTCGCCCAGCGCTCCGGCCTGCAGCTGAGCCTGGAGCTGGCCGACCTGCCCACCGACGAGGCCGGGCGACTGGCGCTGTACCGGCTGGTGCAGGAGGCGCTGACCAATGTGATGCGCCATGCCAAGGCCCGCCAGGTGCGCGTGTCCCTGGGCGAGGCCGAGGGTTGGCTGCAATTGCAGATCCGCGACGACGGCCAGGGCTTCAACCCCGACGCGGTCGGTGCCGGCCATCATGGCCTGCTGGGCATGCGCTATCGCATCGAAAGCCTCGGCGGCACGCTGCAGCTGCTGTCGGCCCCGGGGCGTGGCACGCTCGTGCTGGCACGGCTGCCGCGCGTCGAGCCCGCGCCGGCGCCCGAGCCGCCACCGGTGACGGTGCCGGGTGAGCTGGGCGGGCCCATCCGGGCGTGACGGCCCGGCGCCTCGCCGGCGATCAGCCGACCGTCGCGGCCTCCGGCCACAGCGTCAGGACCTCGCCGAGCGGCTGCGGGCGGTGCAGCAGGAAGCCCTGCACCTCACCCACGCCGAGCCGCACGAGCTCCAGCAGCACCTCGGGCGTCTCCACGCATTCGGCGACCGTGGTCAGGCCGAGCGTGCGGGCGGCATCGACGAAGCTGCGCACCGCCACCTGGTCCAGCGGATTGCTCATCAGTGCCCGCACGAACTGCCCGTCGATCTTCAGCACATCCACCGGCAGGACCTTCAGGTGGCTGAACGAGGACGCGCCGGCACCGAAGTCGTCCAGCGCGATGCGCACGCCCAGCGCCTGCATCTGCGCGATGAAGCGCGCCGCCTGTTCCAACCGCGTGATGGCCGCCGTCTCGGTGATCTCCAGGCACAAGGCCGAGGCCCGCACCGGCCCGAGCGCCGTCAGCAGTGTGTGCGCCTCCTCGTGATAGGCCGCATCCTGCAGCGTGTGGGCCGACACATTGATCGACAGCAGCGCGATCTGCGCCGCCTCGGCGCGGGCCAGCAGCGCCACGGCCTGGCGCAGCACCCAGCGGTCCAGCCGCGGTGCGAGATGAAAGCGCTCGGCAGCCGGCATGAAGACGGCCGGCAACACGCGGCTGCCGTCGCGCTCGCGCAGGCGCAGCAGCAGTTCGCCGCGCAGGCGGCCGTCGTCTTCGCCCTGGGCCGGCAGCACCCGCTGCAGATCCAGCTCGAAGCGGTCCTCGTCCAGCGCCTGCTGCAGTCGCGTCGCCCAGCGGTGCTCGGCCTGATGGGCCCGCAGGGCGGCGTCATCGGCCGCCCAGACCTGGACCCGGTTGCGGCCCAGCTCCTTGGCCGTCATGCAGCAGGCATCGGCCTCACGCAGCGCGGTGTCGGCATCCGGCCAGCGGGCATCGAGCGGCGCCACGCCGATGCTCGTGCCGATGCGAAAGCGCTGCGGTCCGTGCACGTAGCGGTACTGGTCCATGGCGTCGCACAGCTTCTGGGCCACGTGCAGCGCCTCGTCGAGCGAGCAGTTCTCCAGCAACGCCGCGAACTCGTCGCCGCCGAGCCGCGCCACCGTGTCCCGGCCTCGCACGCCCGCCTCCAGGCGCCGCGCCACCTCGCGCAGCACGGTGTCCCCGGCCGCATGGCCGCAGTGGTCGTTGACGAGCTTGAAGCGGTCCAGGTCGAAGGCCAGCAGCGCGTGCTGGCTGCCGTCCCGGCGGGCGCGGGCCAGGGTGCGCCGCAGCCGCTGGCCGAACTCGGCGCGGTTCACGAGGCCGGTCAGGCTGTCGTGGCTCGCCCGCCAGCGGATCTCGTTGAACTGGCGCCGCTGCTGTGTCACGTCGCGGAACACCAGCACGGCGCCGCGCACCTGCCCGTCGGCACCGCGGATCGGCGCGACGGAGTCGTCCACCGCGCGCGCCTGACCGTCCCGCGCCAGCAGCACGGCACCGCTGGGCAGGCGGGTCGACCGGCCGGTGCCGAGGCAGCGCGTGACGGGGTCTTCCAGCACCTCGCCATCGAGTTCACGGCGCGCGACGAACACCTGCTGGGCCGGTGCTCCCCGCGCCTCCTCGGCCGACCAGCCCGTGAGCCGCTGCGCGACCGGATTGAGCCAGGTCACCCGGCCCTGCGCATCGGTCGTCAGCACCGCATCGCCGATGGACTGCAGCGTCACCTCCAGCAGTTCGCGCTGCTCCTCGAGTTGCTGCTGCAGGCGCCGGGCTTCGCTCACGTCCCAGCACACGCCGTGCACGCGCAGCGCACGCCCCGCCCCGTCGCGCAGCACGCGGCCCGAACTGCGCAGCACGTGCACACTGCCGTCGGGCCAGCAGACCCGCCACTCGCCTTCGAACTGCGGCGCGCCGCGCAGGGCCGCGCGCAAGGCCTGCGCGGCGCGGGCACGGTCCTGCGGATGCAGGCGCTGCCGCCAGCGTGCCAGGCGGACCCGCTGGCTCAGGGCGGCCTCGCCGTGCAGGCGCCCCATGACGTCGTCCCAGGTCACCTGGCCTGCCCGCACGTCCAGATCCCACACGCCGATGCCGCCGCCGTGGGTGGCCAGCGCCAGCCGCTCCAGCGTGCGCTCGAGTTCGGCCCGCACCTCGGCCGGCTCGCTCACGTCCAGCATCACGACCGCCACGCGCCGGCCGTCTGCATCGTCGTCCGTCCGCCCGACGACGCGCAGCACCCGGCGCTGCGCACAAGCACGGTCGCAGGGCAGCTCGACGTCCCAGCCGGCGCCGTCGCTGGCGGCGCGCTGCAGCGCAGCACCGAGCATGGCCGATCCGTCCGGGCCGAAGCACGCCAGCATCTCGGCCAGGGTCGGCACCCGGCCGGTGGGCAGGCCGAGCAGTTCGCAGGCCGAGTCGGCCACCGTGAGCTGCCCGGTCGCAGGCTGCCATTCCCAGGCGCCCACACCCGCCAGCCGGCTGCAGCGCGCCAGGAAACGTGCGTTGTGCGCCAGCGCCAGCTCAGCGGCCGTGGTGGCCGTGGGTTCGCTCATGCCAAGCCTGCTCCGTTGCCAAGACCGGCAAGCGTCGCGCGCCGGCTGTGTCCGTGGCGTCGGCCGGGCGGGGGCTGCGATGTAGGACAAGACCGCATCCCGGGCCATGGCCCGCCCAAACCCGGACAAAAGGCCCGCCAAGCCCGCCAGTTCCGGGCACCAAGGTCGCGCTCGCCAGCCTACAGTCAGGGGACCTGACCGTTGCGCCGCGCCTGCGCGGCTGGCCCGGATGCCCGACGCTGCTGCCTCCCGCCTGCCCCCCTTGACCCCGCCCCCGGCGCCGCGCCGGCGGGCGGGCCCATCCGCCTTCGCCTGGCCGGTGCTGCTCGCGCTGGCGGCCTGCGGCGGTGGTGGCGGCGCCGCGAGCAGCCCCACGCCCAGCCCGCCACCACCGGCGGCCACGCCGAGCCCCTTGCCGATGCCGGTGCCCACCCCGAGCCCTTCGCCCGGTCCGTCCCCGAGCCCGAGTCCAAGCCCGTCTCCGAGCCCCTCGCCGAGCCCAAGTCCATCTCCCAGCCCGAGCCCCAGTCCGAGCCCCAGTCCGTCTCCCAGCCCGAGCCCCTCCCCGAGCCCGAGCCCTTCGCCACCGCCACCGCCGCCGCCACCGCCGCCGCCACCACCGCCGCCACCACCACCAGCACCACCGCCGCCGGTGGCCGGTGTCGTGGCCGCAGGCCTCGGGCTGACCGGTGCCACCGTCCGCGTGCTGGATCCGACCGGCAAGGCGATTGCCAGCGGCAAACCCGTCACCGCAGCCACGGGCGCCTACGGCCCGATCACGCTCACCGGCACGGGCACCTTTCGCGTCGAGGCCTGCGGCACGCTGGCCGACAAGCCGATGTGCGTCTGGGGCCTGACCAACCATGGCGGCACGCTGAACCTCACGCCGATGAGCAGCGCCATCGCGGTGCTGGCCACGGGCCAGTCCCCCGACACGCTGATGGCGGGCAGCCTCACCGCCCTGGCCGACACCGACATCGCCAGCGCACAGACACAGCTCCGCGCCGCCATCGCGCCCGCGCTGGCCGATGCGGCACTCGCGAGCGATTTCGACCTCTTGACCGGCGCGCTCACGCCCGGGAGCCACACCGGCTACGACCGCGTGCTCGACACCGTCGGGGTCGCTCTCGGTGCCGACACCAAGGCCTTCGTGGCGCTCACGGCCCGCGTTGGCACGGGCACGGCCTATCTCGAACCCGGCACCACCCAGGGCACCCTCGCATTCGACGCGGCGGCATCGGGCCTCGACCTGGCGGCGCTGGATGCGCTGTTCGGCAAGCTCATCGCCGCCACGGCCAGCAGCACCGCCTGCCAGAGCGCCCAGAACGGCCTGGCCACGCTGATGGACGCCAACGCCCGCGCCAGCATCGACCCGTTCTCGGCCCCCTTCGTCGGCCCGACCCAGGCGTCCCAGGTCCTCTGCCTGCGCCTCGGTGGCGTGCTGGGTGACGGCGAAGTGCTGTTCGGCGGCAAGCTGCTGCCCACGACGCTGGGCCGCTGCAGCTTCGGCGGCGACCCGGTCTGCAGGGTCGATTTCGTCTACGTCAACAGCAAGGGTCTGCAGCGCCGGCTGGGCGTGGAGCAGGCCGCTGCCAAGCGCTCGACGGGCTGGACCTTCCTGGGCAACCGGCTGGAGGTGCAGGCCACGGCAAACGCCCGGCTCGTGCTGACGCGCCGGGTGGACAGCGCAGCCCCGGATGCCTATGCCCGCTTTCTCGACGTCAGCATCCCGGCCATCGGCGTGACTGGCGGCGGCGGCGTGCAATGCGCCCGAGTCAGTCAGAAGGACGGCGGCGGCAACGACGTCGCGCTGGCGCTGTTCAAGAAGGCCGGCAACGGCAACCTGCTCAGCTTGTGGAGTGTGAGCGCCAGCGACGCCACACCCAGCCTTGACCCGGCCACCGGCGCCACGCGCGGCACCAACGTCATCGCCATCCCGATCGGCAACGGCGCGGACGGTGACGCCATCGCCCGCAATTTCGTCCGCGTCGGCCGCGCCTTGAAGATCGAGCTTTACGGTGACAGCGCCTGCAGCGCGGCACTCACCGGGCAGGATGGCGCGTCGATCACGATCGATGTCGCCGGCCTGCCGCCGCTGGCTGCCACCAGCCGCAGCGGCCAGCCCTGGCCGGTGCTGGCTGCAGCCAGCACCACGGCCCTGGCCTCGCTCAAGGGCGCGGCCAGCGCCAAGATCAGCTACGCCCCGATCTGGACCTATCCCCGCGGCGGACTGGCCGTCACGCGGGCAGCGCTGTGCACGGACAACGCCTGCGCCACCAAGCTCAACGAGGTGGAACTCGCCGCCGGTGCCACGGGCGCCTCGCTCAACGCGACACTGGGCCCGGCCGCGCTGGCCGACACGGCCTACAAGCTGCTGCGCATCACCGGCCGCACGCAGGACGGCCTCGTGCTCCAACTGGACAGCCAGTCCTGCTCAGCACAGACCGCCGGCCTGCCTTGCTGAGCGGCGGGCCGGCAACGGGCGGGTGCCGCACGGCCTGCCGCTGTCCGTCACGCGCAGTCGTCACTGGCGCGGCGCCGGCCGGCCAGCTTCAGCGTCGCGGCAGCGGGTAGCTCGCCAGGCTGGCAAAGCCCTTCTTCGAGACGGCCTGCACGCCGAACACGACGTTGTCCTTGGAGACCGGCAGCGTGACGCGCGTCACGCGGCCGACGTCCTTCGCCTGCTGCCAGGTGGCCGAGTCGGTGTCGCGCCAGACGATGCGGTAGCCGGCCACCTCGGGGTCCTCGCTGGCCTGCCACTCCAGCGTGGAGTCGTTGGTCAGCTCGCGGGCATCCAGACGCAGCCCCTTGACCGGTGCCGGCGCCCAGGCGAGCGTGGCCAGGCCGGCCAGGTTGGCGCGGGTCACGTCGCCCACGAAGGCGACATCGACAAACTCGGGCAGATCGCCGTAGACGACGCCGTTCTCCGTGCGCGGGTTCTGGTGCTGGTGGGCAAAGTTCTCGAACGGCTCGGTCATGCGCACCGCCGCAAAGCCGCGTTCGAGGAAGGGGATGTGGTCGCCGCCGCGCAGGTAGCGGTCGCGGCGCTGGATGAGCTGCACGCTGAAGCCCGGCATTGCCGCTTCGGCTGCTGCCTTGAGGTGGCGGCCGAGCTGATGCGTGGGCAGGTCTTCGCTGCCGCCCGCCTGAAGCAGCGGGAGCAGTTCCGACTGCATGGCGGCCAGCGACTTGGCGTCGGCCTCGGTAGCCGGGCGGTTGGCGTTTGCCGCCGTCAGCAGGCGCACCAGCGGGTCCAGCCCGTCGGCAAAGAGGCGCAGCCGCTTGGGGTCGTGCTGCCCGGCATCGCCGCGCGAGCTGCCGATGATGTCGTTGGTGATCATGGCTTCGACGTGGGTGCCGGCAGCCCGCGCCTCGCGTGCCCACTGCGCGGCACCCAGCAGCCCCTGCTCCTCGCCGGGCACGGCCATGAAGACGAGCGTGGCGTCGAACTGGCGGCGGGCCATCACGCAGGCGAGCTCCATCACGGCCGCCGTGCCGGAGGCATCGTCGTTGGCGCCGGGCGCCTCACCGAGGGAATCCATGACGTCGCTGTTGCGAGAGTCGTAGTGGCCGCTCACGACAAGCACGCGACCCTTGCTGGCGCCGCGACCTGGCAGCGTGGCCACCACGTTGACCAGCTCGGTCGCCTGGCTGAGGCGGTTGCCGGCCGGCTCGATGAAGCTTTGTGCCTCGACCTGCAGCCGCCCCCCCGCCGCCTTGCTGCAGGCGTTGAGCTCGGCCGTGATCCAGCGCCGCGCAGCACCGATGCCGCGGGTGTCGGAAGCGATGTCCGACTGCGTGTGGCGGGTGCCGAAGCTCACCAGCTTGCGGATGCGCGCCTCGATGCGCGCGGGGCTGACTTCGGCCAGCATGGCGCGCAGTTCCTCGGCGGGGGTGGGCTGCTGGGCGAGGGCCGGGGCGGTCGTGAACACCAGGGCCAGGGCAAGGGGCAGAGCGGCGGGTCGATGCATGCCAATGATTCTGCCCTTGCTCAGCGGGCCGCGTTCTTCTACGCTGGCCTTCCCCCCACGAGGAGAGTCCGATGAGCGCGAGCCTGGATTCACGAGTGAGCGCGATCCGCACGGTCGCGCTGGTCGGCCCCGCGGCCGCGGGCAAGACCCTGCTGCTGGACGCGCTGCTGGCGCATGCCGGCGCCATCCCGCAGGCCGGGAGCATCGAGCGGGGCAGCACGGTGAGCGACCACGACCCGCTGGAGAAGCGACTCGGGCATTCGCTGCAGTCGAGCCTCGCGCACTTCACGCACGGCGGCATCCGCGTCCATGCGATCGACACGCCCGGCGCGCCGGACTTCGTCGGCCAGGCGCTGCCGGCGCTCGAAGCCGCGGACACCGCCCTCATCGTCATCAACGCGCAGAACGGCATCGAGCTGATGGCGCAGCGGCTGCTGACCACGGCCGGCGAGCGGGGCCTGGCGCGGCTGATCGTCGTCAACAAGATCGACGCGCCCGACGTCGACCTGCCCGGGCTGCTGGCTCAGCTGCGCGAGGTCTTCGGCACCGAGTGCCTGCCGCTGAACCTGCCCGCGGACGGCGCCCGCCGCGTGGCGGACTGCTTCTTCGCGGCCTCGGGAGAGGCCGATTTTTCATCGGTGACCGCCGCGCACCGGGCGCTGGTGGAGCAGGTCGTGGAGGTGGACGCGACCTTCGTGGACCGCTACCTGACCGACGGCGACGTCGACCCGCGCGAGCTGCATGCGCCGTTGGAGCAGGCGCTGCGCGAGGGGCACCTGATCCCGGTGTGCTTCTGCTCCGCCAAGACCGGCGCGGGCATCGCCGAGCTGCTGGCCGCCATCGAGGCGCTGATGCCCAACCCATCGGAAGGCAACCCGCCGCCCTTCCTCGAAGGCAAGGGCCCGGAGCCGGCGCCCTACCCGGCGCGGCCCGACCCGGCGGCGCATGCGCTGGCGCATGTCTTCAAGATCGTGGCGGACCCGTACCTCGGCAAGATGGGCGTCATGCGCGTCCACCAGGGCCGCATCTCCAAGGGTGGGCAGCTGTATGTGGGCCATGCGCGCAAGCCGATCCGCGTCGGCCACCTGTTCATGCTGCAGGGCGGCAAGCACGTGGACGTGGACGAGGCACTGCCCGGCGACCTGTGCGCCGTGGCCAAGGTGGATGACCTCGCGTTCGACGCCGTGCTGCACGACGCACAGGAGGACGAGCACATCTTCCTGCGCCCGCTGGACTTCCCGACGCCGGTGCACGGCCTGGCCATCGCCCCCGCGCGACGCGGCGACGAGCAGAAGCTCTGGGAGGTGCTGGCCCGGCTGGTGGACGAAGACCCGTGCCTGCGCATCGAACAGGCGGGCGAGACGCACCAGACCCTGGTCTACGGCCTCGGCGAGCTGCACCTGCGGCTGCTGCTGGAGCGGCTGCGCGAGCTCTACAAGGGCGAGGTGCTGACCGAGCCGCCACGCATCGCCTACCGCGAGACGATCGCTGCGCCCGCGGAAGGGCACTTCCGGCACAAGAAGCAGAGCGGCGGCGCGGGGCAGTTCGGCGAGGTGTACCTGCGGGTCGAGCCCCTGGCGCGCGGCGCGGGCTTCGAGTTCGTCGATGCGGTCAAGGGCGGGACCATCCCCGGGCAGTTCATGCCGGCCGTCGAGAAGGGCGTGCTCGCGGCGCTGGCGAGCGGCGTCATCGCCGGCTACCCGGTCGTGGACCTGCGCGTGGTCGTGTATGACGGCAAGCACCATTCGGTGGACAGCAAGGAGATCGCCTTCGTCACGGCCGGCCGGCGTGCGCTGATCGAGGCCGTCAAGGCGGCCCGGCCACTCGTGCTGGAGCCGATCGTGCAGGTCGAGATCACCGCACCCGAGCACAGCATCGGCGACATCACCGGCGACCTCGCCTCGCGCCGCGGCCAGGTCAACGGGACGCGCACCGCCGTGCCGGGCAGCCTCGTCGTGCAGGGGCTGGCGCCGCTGGCCGAGTTGGCGAGCTACCAGTCGCGCCTGAACGCGATGACCGCCGGCCAGGGGCGCTACACGCTGGTGCTGTCCCACTACGAGGCGGTCCCGCCGAACACGCAGACGGCGCTGGTGGGTGCGTACAAGGGCACGGACGACCCGGAGGGATGACCCGCCCGGGGCCGGGCTGATGAACGGTCATTTATCATCACGCCCCATGCCCAGCGCCCCCCGCGACGTCGCGCAGATCCGATTGGACAACGCGATGCGGCTGTTCGAAGAGTTCGTCAGCGCCACCGTCAAACACCCCGATGCCGCCACCCTGCGTGGCCTGGAGCGGCGTTTTGCCGAGAAGCTGCAGATCCAGCCCAGCTACTGGAGCCAGATCAAGGGCCGCTCGCGCCAGATCGGTGAGCGGCTGGCACGGCAGTTTGAGCAGCTCTGCCACAAGACACCGGGCTGGATGGACATCGAGCATGGCGCCGCGCCCGCGCCGGCGCCGCTGACCTCGATGGCGGCCGCGATGGGTCATCTGCCGCCCCCGGCCCCCGAGCCCTCGCCCAGCCTGCCCCAGGACGACGACGAGCGCTTCATCGTGGGCCTCGTGTTGACCTACTACCGACGCCACCCCCAGCGCGCCCGCACGCGGCTGCTGGACCTGCTTGGCGAGGTGCTCACGCCCGAGCCGGCTGCCGCGCCGCCGCGGCCGGCCCCGAAGGCGGCCCCCGCGGCCACGCAGGCCGAGTTCGACGAGTGGCGCAAGCTGCAGGCGGGCATTGCGCCGCTCAAGCCCAAGAAGCGCTAGCCCCTCGGCGCCGATCCTTCCTCGCATCCGTCATTTGACGGACGGAACCCCACACGCCAGGGGTGTTGGATAAAAACCGCTTGCGCAAGATCAACGTTTGTTTATCATTTGCGCAAGTTGTGACGAAGCAGTCCTGAACGTCACAGCGAGGTTGCACACCAACCCTTCAACCGCCCGGCCCACTGGTCTCGAGCGCCACGCCCCGGGCACCCCCTGATCCCTTTCGCGCCAACGCCAGACCCCTGCGGGTCGCGCTGCCGCATGTCCGCCGCCACCGCGCGGCCCTCACCGGAGCCTTCCATGCCCCAGTTCACCTCGCCCCGCCCGCTGCAACTGAACCTGCGCAAGCCGCGCAATCCGTTCGTGGCACCGGCCCTGAAACGCCAGGCCGGCCGCCACCAGAGCGCCCAGGACGCCCATGCCTTGCGACAGCAATCCCGCCTGGACATGCGACGCCTCGTGCGCGAGCGATTCCCCGACGACAGCCCCTGAACACGCCGCGCTCCCCGCCCCTCGATCCATGTGATGAGGGCCGCCGGGCCAGCGCCCAAGGAGACCCTCATGAGATTGATCGAACTGCGCGGCCCTGACGCCGCCGAAGCCCACGACGCCTGGGCCCGCCGCTTCAAGCGCCTCAAGCGCGCCGCCCGCGCCATCCGGCTGGTGTTCTCGCCCGCCTACCGTGCCCGCCGTTCCCGCAGCCAGCTGGAGTTCTACGCCGAAGCCGGTGCCCCCGAGGGCGCGCTGTACGTCGACGGCCGGCTGACTGCCAAGCTCGACGGCGTGCACAGGCTGTGAACTGAGCCGCAAAACGGGGCCGCCTCCCACGACCGGGCGGCCCCGCCCCGGCCTAGCATCGGGCCATGTCCGCCGTGCTGCGCCTGACCGCTCCCCTCCCCCGCCTAGAGGCCTGGGTGGAGACCTTTGCCGGCGCCGAGATCCCGGTACTGGCCGACACGGCCGAGGCGCTGGAACACATGCGCGCGACCGAGGACGATGTCGACGCCCACATCCTCGGCGAGGCCTTCTCGAGCGACCCGCTGATGACGCTGAAGGTGCTGGCCCACGCCAGCGAACAGCGCCGCAGCCGCAACGCCGGCATGCGCGCCGATGCCGAGACCGTCACCGCCGCGCTGGTGCTGACCGGCATTTCCCCGTTCTTCCGCGCCTTCGGGCCGCAGCCCACGCTGGAGGCCGTGCTGGCCGACCACGAAGAGGCCTTGCTCGGCCTGTCACGCGTCATGCAGCGCGCGGAACGGGCCTCACGTTACGCGCTGGGCTTTGCCGCCCACCGCGCCGACCCCGACGCTGCCATCATCCACAGCGCTGCGCTGCTGCACGATTTCGCCGAGATGCTGTTGTGGGTGCATGCACCCGACCTCGCGCTGCAGATCGCGCAGCTTCAGGAGGCCGACCGCCAGCTGCGCAGCGCCGTCGCCCAGCGCCAGGTGCTGGGTATCACGCTGTCCGATCTGGAACAGGCGCTGATGAAGCGCTGGCACCTGCCCGAGTTGCTCACCCGCATCACGGCCGACACCGAGGGCCGCGACCCGCAGGTGCGCTGCGTGCAACTGGCCGTGCGGCTGGCCCGCCACACGGCACGGGGCTGGGACGACGCTGCCGTGCCGGACGATGTGCGGGACATCGCCGACCTCCTCAATCTCGGCACCGAGCCCACGCTCAAGCTGCTTCACGAATTCGACTGACGCCGGCGCCAGGCCAGCAAGCCGGCCAAACCGGCTGCGCTCAGCAACGCCGTGCCGGGCTCGGGCACCGCCGTGGCGGTGAAGTTGGCGTTGTTGGGGGCGAAGTCCGAGATGGCCGCAGTGCCGGTGAAGGCACCATCCCGCGGCCACAGATTGAAGGTGTAGTCGAGCTTGTTGGCAAATCCGGTGCTGGTGAGCAGGCTGCCGCTGACGACACCCGTGATGGTGTTGCCATTGATCGAGATCGAGCCGCCGGGCAATGCGCCGACGCCAGGGATGGTGCCCGTGCCGTCCGGTCGCAGGATGATCACACGGTCGAAGCGCACGCCGTTGAGCCCGAGGCTGGCAAACCCAGCTGTGCCCGCGCCCCGGTTCACGCCCCACACGTAGAAGCCGGTCGGCGTGATGCCGATGGCGCCGTCCATCGTGGCGATCAGCGTGAAGACGTCGGCGGCCGGGTCATAGAGGACGCTGGCGCTGATCACGTCGAGGTCGGTGCTGGCGCTGCTGCCGGCAAAGGTCGGCAGGAAATCGCCCTTGGGGTCGGTGATGCCGTCCACGGCATGGCTGGCCAGGGGCAGGCTCGACAGGACCAGGGCGGCGAAGGCGGACAAGAGGCGCATGGGATCTCCAGTTGCAGGGGTGGCGGTTGGGCTCGGACGTCGGGGCCTCGGCGGCCGGGCCCACGCCGTGGTGGACGCGTTGCGGGCTGCGCTATTCCCCCACCCCCTAGATCGAAGTCCAGGCGCTGCGGCGAAGCCGCTCGCGCGCCCGCGACAGGCGTGACATGACGGTCCCGATGGGCACGCCGAGTGCGCGCGCCGCTTCGGCGTAGCCCAACCCTTCGAGCGCGACGAGCTCGAGCACGGCCTGCTGATCGGCCGGCAGCGCCTCGAAGGCGCGCTGCAAGGCCTGCAAGTCCAGTGGCTCGGGTGCCGCCGTCAGGGCTGCCGCGTCGACCCACTCCCCGTCGATGTCGACCGTGTCCAGGCGCCCGCGGCGCAGCGCATCGACATGCAGGTTGTGCATGATGCTGAAGAGCCAGGTGCGCATGTCGGCCACGTCGGGCCACAGCCCCGCCCGCGACCAGGCACGCTCCAGCGTGTCCTGCACGAGGTCGTCGGCATCGGCATGGTTGCGACGCAGCACCTGGGCGTAGCGGCGCAGGCGCGGCACGCAGCCGAGGACGCTGCCGAGCAGGGGGCCAGGGTCCGGGCGGGCGCTGTGCGGGTCGACCGTCGTCATGGCCGGTGAATGCCACCGGCCACGAGCGAGGTTCAAACCGGGACGGCCGTGGTGTTTTTCAGGCGCTCCAGCACGAAGCTGGTCTTGCAGTCCTGCACGCTGGGGTGCAGGAGCAGGGTGTCGCTGATGAAGCGGGCGTAATGCTGCATGTCCTGCACCAGCACGCGCAGCAGGTAGTCCATCTCACCGGTGAGGGCTGCGCATTCGACGACCTCCGGCCAGGTCTGCACCGCGGCGCGGAAGAGGTCGCGCGGGTTGCGCAGCGGGTTGTCGGTCTGCTTTTCCAGGCGCACGTTGATGTAGGCCGTCAGCCCCAGGCCCACCCGCTCGGGCGGCACGAGGGCCACGTAGGCGCCGATGACGCCTGCCTCCTCCAGCCGGCGCACGCGGCGCAGCACGGCGGACGACGACAGCCCGGCCTCGGCGGCCAGGGCGTCGTAGGTGACCCGGCCATCCTGCTGCAGTGCGCGCAGGATGCGGCGGTCGATGGCGTCAAGCTCGATCACGGCGTCCATGGTCTCCATTTTGCAGTTTTCCTGCATGGAGGCCAGATCTTGCGCCGCAGATTGCATGAAACCTGCGCGAACCGCGCCGCAGAATTTCGGGTTTCATCGCCTCGCTGCTGGAGACTTTCATGGCCAAGTTCACCCCCTGGGACAACCCGATGGGCACGGACGGATTCGAGTTCATCGAGTTCGCCGCCCCCGATCCGGCCGCCCTGGGCCAGCTCTTCCAGACGATGGGTTTCACGGCCGTGGCCCGCCACCGCCACAAGAACGTGACGCTCTACCGCCAGGGCGGCGTCAACTTCATCATCAACGCCGAGACCGACTCCTTCGCCCAGCGCTTCGCGCGCCTGCACGGTCCGTCGATCTGCGCCATCGCCTTCCGCGTGGAAAACGCGGCCCACGCCTACCAGCGCGCGCTGGAACTCGGCGCCTGGGGCTTTGACAACAAGGCCGGCCCGATGGAGCTGAACATCCCGGCCATCAAGGGCATCGGCGACTCGCTGATCTATTTCGTCGACCGCTGGCAGGGCAAGGGCGGCGCCAAGCCCGGCGCCATCGGCAACATCAGCATCTACGACGTCGACTTCGTGCCGCTGCTGGACGCCGCCGGCCAGCCGGTCGACCCGAACCCGGTCGGCCACGGCCTGACCGAGATCGACCACCTGACGCACAACGTGTTCCGCGGCCGCATGAAGGAATGGTCGGAGTTCTACGAGCGCTTCTTCAACTTCCGCGAGGTGCGCTACTTCGACATCGAGGGCAAGCTCACCGGCCTGAAGAGCAAGGCCATGACCAGCCCCTGCGGCAAGATCCGCATCCCGATCAACGAGAGCAGCGACGACAAGAGCCAGATCGCCGAATACCTGGACCTGTACCACGGCGAGGGCATCCAGCACGTGGCGCTGGGCACGACGAACATCTACCAGTCGGTCGAGGGCATGAAGCGCACCGGCGTGGCCTTCCAGGACACCATCGACACCTACTTCGACCTGATCGACAAGCGCCTGCCGAACCATGGCGAGAACGTGGGCGAGCTGCGTCGCCTGCGCATCCTGATCGACGGCGCCACGCACCTGGGCGCCGACAACGAACTGCTGCTGCAGATCTTCACGAAGGAAGTGATCGGCCCGATCTTCTTCGAGCTGATCCAGCGCAAGGGCAACGAGGGCTTCGGCGAAGGCAACTTCAAGGCGCTGTTCGAGAGCATCGAGCTCGACCAGATCCGCCGCGGTGTGCTGAAGGACGAGCCGGCGAAGGCCGTCTGAGCGCCTCGGGCCGGCGCCCGCCGGCCTTCACCGTGCCAACGATCACGGACCATGGCGTTAGACCTCGACGCGGCAGCCTGAATCTCCGATAGATTTAGGGTTTTTACCGATTCAAGTTGCCATGTCTGCCGTTTCCGCCGCCAGCCCGTCCTCGCGCAGTGCGCGCTCCCTGCTGGGAGACCGCGTGCTGCTCATTGCCATCCTGATCGCAGGCCTCGCGGCCTTGGCCCTGGGTGCATCACGGGAGCAGCTCGGCGTCTCGATCGGCCTGACGCTCGGCCTCGCTGCGGTGGCCGGCATCGGCCGCGCGCTGACGGGCGGCAAGGCGCTGCGCTACGTCTACACCTTCGTGCTGGTCAGCCTGGTGGCCCTGCAGATCCAGCTGGCCGGCGGGCAGGTGGAGTACCACTTCGGCGTGTTTGTCGTGCTGGCCTTCCTGCTGGTCTACCTGGACTGGACTGTCATCGTCTTCGGTGCAGCGCTGTTCGCGGTCCACCACATCGCCTTCGACCGCCTGCAGGCGGCAGGCCTGGGCTTTTTCTGCACACCGCAGGCCGATTTCGCCCGCGTCCTGCTGCACGCGGTCTACGTGGTCATCCAGGCCGGCATCGAAATCGTGCTGGCCGTGAACATGCGGCGCTCGGCCATCGCCGGTGAGGAGCTGATCGCACTGGTGGACCGCGTCGACGCCAACGGCCGCATCCGCCTGGACCTCGCAGACGCCACCGCCCAGAGCGAAGGCGGCCAGGCCCTGCTGGCGATGCTGGCGCGCATGGATGCGGCGGTGGCCTCGGTGCGCACGGGCGCGTCGGGCGTCGAGATGGCCAGCAGCGAGATCGCCGACGGCAACCACGATCTCAGCCAGCGCACCGAGCAGACGGCGGCGAACCTGCAGCGCACCTACAGCAGCATGGTGACGCTGACGGCCACGGTGCAGCAGTCGGCCGCCAACGCCCGCGAGGCGGACCAGCTCGCCCGCGCCGCCAGCGCCGTGGCCCAGCAGGGCGGCGAGGTGGTCGGTCAGGTCGTCAGCACGATGGACGGCATCAATGAAAGCTCGCGCCGTATCGCGGACATCATCGGCGTCATCGACGGCATTGCCTTCCAGACCAACATCCTCGCGTTGAATGCCGCGGTGGAAGCAGCCCGCGCCGGTGAACAGGGCCGTGGTTTCGCCGTCGTCGCCAGCGAGGTGCGCAACCTGGCCCAGCGCTCGGCGGGCGCGGCCAAGGAGATCAAGACGCTGATCGGCACGAGCGTCGAGCGCGTGGAGCAGGGCAGCACGCTGGTGGCGCAGGCGGGCGCGACGATGAACGAGCTGGTGGGCAGCATCCGCCGGGTGACGGACATCATGGCCGAGATCACCGTCGCCAGCGACCAGCAGGCCTCAGGCGTGGCCGAGGTCGGCGAGGCCGTGCGCGCGATGGACCAGGCCACGCAGCAGAACGCGGCGCTGGTGGAGGAAGTCGCCGCGGCCGCCTCCAGCCTGCGTCAGCAGGCACAGCAACTGGTGCAGGGCATGGCCGTGTTCCAGTCCGCCAGCCACCGCTGAGCGCCGCCCGGGCGCATCAGCGCTGCAACGCCGCCTGGAGGCACATCCAGGCACGGTCCGAGTGAACGAGGCCCATGTGGCCCACGGCATCCACCCGGTGCGACCGCGCGCCGGGCTGAATGGCCGTTGGCGCGGGGTTCACGACCTGGTCGCACGGGGTCCAGAAGCAATCGACGTCCGGCAGGGCGGGCAACGCCGCCAGCCAGTCACTGCCCCGTCGCATCTGGGTGGCGTTCAGGCCGAGGCCCAGCGCCGCCATGCGCGTGCCCTGGTGGGGTGAACCCAGCGTGATCGCCCGCGGCGCCTGGGCGTAGCCGGCCCCGTACCGTCGCCACCAGGCCCGCAAGGCCAGGCCACCCATGCTGTGCGCGCAGACGACCGGCAGGCGGCCGGTGTGAGCGAGCAGCCGCTGCACGCCGGCCTCGATCTCATCGGCATAGGCGCCGATGCTGCCGAAGGCGGGCTCCAGCGACGGCGCGACGTAGGCCACGCCCTGGGTGCGCAGGCGCGCCATCCAGCCATTCCAGCGGCCGCGGTTGCACATGAAGCCGTGCACCAGCAGCACACCCGTCGTCGCGCCGGCGGGCAGGTGATCGGGGAACGCCCCTTCGCGCCAGGGCTGGCGCCAGGAGAAAGCCAGCTCGCTCGCCACGACCTCGCCGACCCAGGCGCGCAGCAAGTCGCCCCAGCCGGGCGCGGGCTGGTTCACCCAGCGCAACTGCACGAAGCCCAGGCCCAGCACGAGGCTTTGCAGCGCCAGCGTCATCAGCCCCCAGCCCCAGCCAGCCCACCATCCGACCGCGAAGGCCGTGGACAGCCGCACGATGACCCAGATCCTCTGCAGCCTTGCGTTCATCAGGCCAGTCTAAGGGCGCCAAAATGGGGCCCAGCCCATGGACCCGCTGAGCGCCGAATCCCTGCTGAACGAGTTGCGTGCCGTCGACGCCGAACGCGCCCGCCGCGCGGCCGAACCGGCGCTCGACGCCCAGGTCCTGGCCCTGAAGGCCTACCAGCAGCGCCGCTTCGCGCTCACCTACGCCGATCTGCTCGCCCACCCCCGCTACGAGGCTGCCACCCGCTTCTTTCTGCACGAGCTCTACGGGCCCGACGACTTCCGCCAGCGGGACGCGCAGTTCGCGCGGGTCATCCCGACGCTGACGCGGCTGTTCCCGGAGGAGGTGGTCGAGACCGTGGCCCGGCTGGCGCGGCTGCATGCGCTCTCCGAACGGCTGGACACCGCCATGGCGCAGGCCCTGGGCACCGCCGGCATCACGCCGGACACCTACGCCGCCGCCTGGCGCGCCTGCGGCGAGCCGGCCTCGCGCCAGCAGCAGATCGAGCTGACGATGGCGGTGGGGACGTCCCTGGATCGCCTCACCCGCAGGCCGCTGCTGCGCCAGACGCTGCGCCTGATGCGCGGCCCCGCACAGATGGCCGGGCTGGGTGCGCTGCAGAACTTCCTTGAATGCGGTTTCGACACGTTCCGCGCGATGCGCGGTGCCGACGAGTTCCTGTCCACTGTGCGACACCGCGAGGACACGCTCGCCCGCGGCTTGTTCCAGGCGGATTCATCAACCCTAGGGCAACTCCCCTAGCTTGAAGTAACCGGGCGAACCACCATCGGCGGTTCTACGCGAAGCACCCGAAGGGCCCGCCGATGAACGCCGTCGTTGCCGAAGAAGCCGCCGTTGTCTCCCCCGTGACCGCCCAGGCCAAACCCTGGCTCGCAAGCTATCCGGCAGGCGTGCCCGCCGAGATCGACACCCGCGTCTACCGCTCGCTGGTGGAACTGCTGGACGAAGCCTTCCGCAAGCACGCGCAGCGCGACGCCGCGATCTGCATGGGCCAGCGCATGCGCTTCGCCGAGATCGACCAGCTCTCCGGGCAACTCGGCGCCTGGCTGCAGGCGCAGGGCCTGAAGCAGGGCGACCGCGTCGCGATCATGATGCCCAATGTGCTGCAGTACGGCGTGGCCATCGCGGCCATCCTGCGCGCGGGCTTCGTCGTCGTGAACGTGAACCCGCTGTACACACCGCGCGAGCTGGAGCATCAGCTCAAGGACTCGGGCGCACGGGCGATCGTGGTGCTGGAGAACTTCGCGCACACGCTGGAGGAGATCATCACCGCCACCGACGTGAAGCACGTCGTGCTGGCCTCGATGGGCGACCTGCTCAACTGGTGGAAGGGGCCGCTGATCAACTTCGCGGTGCGCCACCTCAAGAAGATGGTGCCGGAGTTCCGCCTGCCGATCGGCGAAGGTCGGACCGTGGTGCGCTTCAACGAGGCGCTGCGCCATGGCGAGCGGCTCAACCTGAAGAAGCCGGAGTTGGGGCCGGACGACGTGGCCTTCCTGCAGTACACCGGCGGCACCACCGGCGTGTCCAAGGGCGCGACGCTGCTGCACCGCAACATCGTGGCCAACATCCTGCAGGTGGAGGCCTGGTTCCAGCCGATGCTGGCCAAGCTGCCCGGTTTTGCCAGCGGGGACATGCAGTTCACCAACGTCTGCGCGCTGCCGCTGTATCACATCTTCGCGCTGACGGCCTGCTTCATGCTCGGCGCGCGCATGGGGCACCTCAATATCCTGGTGCCCAACCCGCGCGACATCCCGGGCTTCATCGAGACGTTGCGCGGCCACAAGATCCACATCTTCCCGGCCGTGAACACGCTGTTCAACGCGCTGGCCAACGAGCCGGGCTTCTCGCGCCTGGACTTTTCCGAACTCGTCATCTCCAACGGCGGCGGCATGGCCGTGCAGCAGGCCACGGCCGAGAAGTGGCTCAAGGTCACCGGCTGCCCCGTCGTGGAAGGCTACGGCCTGTCCGAGACCTCGCCGGCCGCGACCATCAACCCGCTGGACCTGCGGGTGTTCAACGGCAGCATCGGCCTGCCGATCTCGTCCACCGAGATCGCCATCCGCGACGACGACGGCCGCGACCTGCCGCTGGGCGAGCGCGGCGAGATCTGCATCCGCGGCCCGCAGGTGATGGCCGGCTACTGGAAGCGCCCGGACGAAACCGCCAACGTCATGGATGCCGACGGCTTCTTCAAGAGCGGCGACATCGGCATCATGGACGAACGCGGCTACGTCCGCATCGTCGATCGCAAGAAGGACATGATCCTGGTCAGCGGCTTCAACGTCTACCCGACCGAGATCGAGCAGGTGGTGAACCTGCACCCGGGCGTGCTGGAGTGCGCAGCGGTCGGCATCCCGGACGCCAAGTCCGGCGAAGCCGTGAAGCTGTTCGTCGTCAAGAGCGACCCGGCCCTCGCCGAGGAAGACCTCGCCGCCTACTGCGCCCAGCAGATGACGGCCTACAAGCGCCCCAAGTTCATCGAGTTCCGCGACGACCTGCCCAAGAGCAACGTCGGCAAGATCCTCCGCCGCGAACTCCGATCGAATACCGCCTGATCCCCAGGCTCACCTCGGCCCCAAGACGGCCGAAGGCCCGCCGGCCGTCAAGCGGCAAGGCGTGTTCGATCAGGCCGGCGAAGCCCGGCCGCCCCTCCTGCGACTCTCGCTGATCCGGCTCTGCCGGGCAGTCGAGAGTGCCCCCTTGAGGGGGCCGGCGAAGCCAGTACGGGGTGGTCCGATCAGAACGGGTTGTTCCGCGCGCGCGCAATCACGGCCGTGCCGATGCGCTGTTGCGCGGCCGGGCTCAGCAGCGTGTCGCCGGCCCACAGCCACTGCGTCGTGCTGGCGTCCTGCACCAGGGTGTCGGGCGTGCAGTCCTGGCGGGCGATGTCAGACCGGCAGGCGGCGTCCACCACGTTCGTGTAGCCGAAGGCGGTCGGGAAGCGCGTGATCTGCTGGATGGTCTCGTCCACCAGCACCAGGCCGACGAGGCGCCCGTCGTTCAGCACGTTCAGGCGCAGCGCCGTGTTGAAGGCCGTGCTCAGGTCGTTCAGGAAGATCGCGCGGTCGATGTCGGTCTGGCGCTGCTTTTCCTTCTGGCCGAAGGGCGTCAGGCCCACGTCCAGGATCGTGCCGACGACGATGCGGCCGTTCGCATTGGCGATCCGGTTGACCTGGTCGGCCAGCAGCTTGCCGCGGGCCTTGGCTTCGTTGATCAGGGAGTCGCGGCTTTGCTGCGGGAACTGGCGGTACAGCTCCAGGATGTCGTTCACGCCGACCAGGATGCCGACGATGTCCTTCGGGCCGAAGCGGTCGTTGGACAGGTGCTGGTCGATCTTGTCGCGCACGTCGGCGACCTTGTTGCCGTCCGCGGCATACATGATGCCCTGCGGCAGCGCGACGAAGTCGTTGTTGCACTGCGGGTAGACGAAGCCGAAACCGCTGGCCAGGATCTGCGCCCAGTTCGGGTTCACGCGGCAGTCGATCAGCTTGGTGTCGGTGTTCAGGCCGTTGACGCCGAATTTCTTGCCGCTTTGCAGGATGGCGGCACTCTCGTCACCAAAGGCGATCACGCGGGTGGGAGAGAAGGGGTCGATCTGCTGGGTGCTGCCACCGCCACAGCCGCCCAGCAGGGTGGCCGCCGCCACCGTGGCCAGGGCCAGGGTGCGCTTCAATTTCTGGGAGACAACACGTTGCATGACGATCAACTCAGGGACAAAACTCAATCGGTGAAGGCGGCGGCGGCCCGGCTGAGCCGGTCCCGAACACCGTCCCACGCAGGATCACGCGGGGGCGCTTCGACCCAGATTTCGCGAGCGCCGGCAGCATCCAGGCTGCGCAACACCGCAAACAGTTCGTGAGCCGCTGCCGCCGGGTCGGCCGGCAGGGCCTGCCAGCGCCACGCCGGCAACTGGGCGCGTGAATATACCGCCACCCCCTCCAGTGACCCGCTGGCCGCCGCCGTGGCGGTACGTAAAGCCAGGGACGCGGCGTCCAGCAGGCGCACCCGGGCGACGGGTGCGTAGTGCGCCGCCAGCGTGCCCGAGGCCTTGGGCGCCGCCGCATCCGGGTCGGCCAGGGGCTCGCCGAGCACCGCCTCGATGCGCTCGCGCGGCAGCAGCCCCGGGCGGAGCAGCGCCGGGTGCGCACGGCTGCAATCGACGATGGTGGATTCGATGCCCACCTCGCAGGCGCCGCCGTCCAACACCATCAGGCCGGGCCCGAACTCCTCGACCACATGGCGGGCCAGCGTCGGGCTCACACGGCCGAAGCGGTTGGCACTCGGCGCGGCCACGCCGTCCACGCCCCGCGCGCGCGCGGCGGCCATGACCGCCCGGGCCACCGGATGCGCGGGCGAGCGCAGCGCCACGGTGGCATGCCCCCCGGCCGCGGCCTCGGCCACGCCCGGCTTGCGCGGCACGATGACCGTCAGCGGCCCGGGCCAGAACGCGTCCATCAGACGGCGCGCGGTGGGCGGCAGGTAGTCGGCAAAGGGCTCGGCGGCGGCGGCGTCCAGCACGTGGACGATCAGCGGATGGTCGCTCGGCCGACCCTTGGCGGCAAAGATCTTGGCCACGGCCGCGTCCTGGTCGGCGCGGGCCGCCAGGCCGTAGACCGTCTCGGTCGGCAGGCCCAGCAATTCACCGTCGGCCAGCCGCTGCGCGGCGGCCTGGACGGCGTCGGGGTCGTGGCCGGGCGACGTCAGCATCAGAAATCGGTCGGCAGGCCGAGCACCGCCGCGGCCTGCAGCGCCACGGCATGCGCGGCCTCGGGTGTGTCGGCGGTGACGTTCAGGTGGCCCATCTTGCGGCCGTGGCGCGCCTCGGCCTTGCCGTACAGGTGCAGATGGGTGCCCGGCAAGGCCAGCACGCGGTCCCAGGCGGGGGGCGTGGGGCCGCCGGCCGCGGTGAACCACAGGTCACCCAGCAGGTTCAGCATCAGGCTGGCCGAATGTTGGCGCGGCACCGGCAGCGGCAGGCCGGCCAGCGTGCGCACCTGCAGCTCGAACTGCGACACATCCGCGCCGTTCATCGTCCAGTGGCCGGAGTTGTGCGGGCGCGGCGCCATCTCATTGACGACCAGGCGACCGTCTTCCAGCCAGAAGAACTCGATGCACAGCACGCCGACGTAGTGCAGCGCCTGCGCGACCTGGCGGGCCGAGGCGATGGCCAGCGTGGCGACTTCCGGCGGCACGTCCGGCGCCGGCACTTCCGTCACGGCCAGGATGCCGCCGCGGTGCAGGTTCTGCTGGACGGGGTAGTTCACGAGCTGCCCGTCCGCGCCGCGCGCCACCAGCACGCTCAGCTCGCGTCGAAGCGGCAGCAGCTGCTCCAGCACGCAGGGCACCCGGCCCAGGCCGTGCCAGGCTTCGGCCAGTTCGGCCGCCGTGTGCACGCGCACCTGGCCCTTGCCGTCGTAGCCCATGCGGCTGGTCTTGAGGATGCCGGGCAGCAGGGCCGGGTCCACCGCGGCGAGCTCGATGTCGTTCGTGATGACGGCATGCGGCGCGCAGGGCACGCCGGCCGACTCGAAATGGGCCTTCTCGACGGCCCGGTCCTGGCACACGGCCACCGCGGCTGCGGCGGGCGCCACGACCCGCATGCCGGCCAACGTCTCCAGCGCCAGCGCGGGCACGTTCTCGAATTCGGTGGTGACGGCGTCACAGTCGCGCGCCAGCTGGGCCAGTCCGAGGGGGTCGAGGTAGTCCGCCTTGATGTGCTGCTCGGCGACGGCGCCGGCCGGGCTGATGGCGTCGGGGTCGAGCACGATGCAGCGGTAACCCATCGCCTGGGCGGCATGCACGAACATGCGGCCGAGCTGGCCGCCGCCGAGGACGCCGAGCGTCGCGGTGCCGGGGAGCAGCGCAGCCATCAGCGCAGTTCCTCGCTCATCGCCTGGGCTGCGGCCGTCTGGCGGGCGCGGTAGGCGTTCAACTGCTGGAGCAGGGCCGCATCGCCCGTGGCCAGCATTGCGACGGCGAACAGCGCGGCATTCGCCGCCCCTGCGCTGCCGATCGCGAACGTGGCGACCGGGATGCCCTTGGGCATCTGCACGATGCTGTGAAGGGAGTCGACGCCCTGCAGATGGCGGCTGGCCACCGGCACGCCGAGCACCGGCACCGTCGTCTTGGCGGCGAGCATGCCCGGCAGGTGGGCAGCGCCGCCGGCGCCGGCGATGATGGCCCTCAGGCCTCGGGCCGAAGCCGCCTCGGCGTAGGCGAACATCTCATCGGGCATGCGGTGGGCCGACACGACCCGCGCCTCGAAGGCGACACCGAACTCGGTCAGAATCTCGGCCGCCAGTCTCATCGTCTCCCAGTCACTGCTGGAGCCCATGACGATGCCGACGACGGCCTCGGGGTTCTGGGGGGCTGGGGTGGACAAGGTCTCGCTCCGGGCTCTGGAAAGCCTTGAATTGTAGAAGCCGAGCCATCACCTGCCCCGACGACCACCTTGCCGCCATGATTGACATCACCCTCCAGAACTTCGAAGCCGAGCTGATCGTCGCCTCCCAGCAGCGCCCGGTGCTGCTGGACATCTGGGCGCCGTGGTGCGGCCCCTGCCGCACGCTCGGCCCGATCCTGGAGAAGCTGGAGGTGGCCTACGCCGGCCGCTTCACGCTCGCCAAGCTCAACAGCGACGAGGTGCCCGAGATCGCCGGCCAGCTCAGCCAGATGTTCGGCGTGCGCTCCATCCCGTTCTGCGTGATGTTCGCCGGCGGCCAGCCGGTGGACGGCTTCGTCGGCGCCCTGCCCGAGGCGCAGATCCGTGAGTTCCTGGACAAGCACGTGCCTGCCGGTGAAGAACTCGAAGCCGAGGCCGACCTGGCCGACGCCCAGCACCTGCTGGAGGACGGCGACCTCGAAGCCGCCCTCGGCAAGCTCGCGCACGCCGTGCAGACCGACCCGGCCAACGACGCCGCCCGCTTCGACTACGTGAAGGCGCTGCTCGAACTCGGGCTCGTGGACGACGCCCACGCGGCCTTCGCGCCGGTCGCCGCCAAGGCGGCCGACACCCTGACACCGTCCCCGCGCCTCGCGGCGCTCGCCACCTGGCTGGCCGCCTTCGAGGCCGCCGCCGACGCCGACCCGACCGCGCTGCAGGCTGCGATTGCCGCCAACAAGCGCGACTTCGACGCGCGCTTCCGGCTCGCCCAGACGCACCTGGCCGGCCAGCGTTTCACCGAGGCGATGGACGAGTTGCTGGAGATCATCATGCGCGACAAGGCCTGGAACGGCGAGGCGGCGCGCAAGACCTACGTGGCCATCCTGGAGTTGCTGACCAAGCCCGCCCCGAAGCCGGCGGCCGAGGCCAAGAGCGGCACGCTGGAGCTCGCCGGCAAGGCCGCCGTCGTGCACAGCGACCCGCTGATCGACAGCTACCGCCGCAAGCTGTCGATGGCACTGTTCTGACCCGCGCGCCTCATCCCTTGCCGCTGGCAGGCGGCAACTCCTTCGATAGCCGTCGCTGAGTCCGCAGGGACTCAGCTCGGTGCGATCTCAGTGATCCATGCCGCGTTCGCGGCACCTGCGACGCATGAAACGGGTGTCTTGCGGGCCGAGCGCCGGGCCGCTCCCAAGCCGGCCCGCGCTGGCGATGTGCTCGCGGCTCAACGCCGCGAGCATCGCCGTCCCCTCGGGGGACCGACCGGGCTTGCCGGCGTACAGCCGGCGCAAGACGGGGCGAGGGGCTTGATTCACCTCAGTGGTTGGCGCGGCTTTCGCGGAGGTCGCGCAGCCGCACGCACTCGGGGTCGTTCTTGTAGATCGGCTTTTCGCACTGCCGGTCGATGCACCAGGCCCGCGCGAACAGCACCCGGCCGCCGCAGGCCTCGCTGGCGGTGCGCGGTTCCGCCGGTGCAACCGGCTCGGGCCGCGGGGCCGCCACGACCGCCGTGGACGCCACCGGCTCCGGTGCGGCGAGCACCGGGCTCTGCGGCACGGGCTTGAACTCGCCCGCCTTTTCCGTGATCACCGGGCGCGCCGCAGCCTCGCGCCGAGGTGCTGCCGAGGCCGGCCGCACCGGCGGCGTGGCGGCAGCGACCGCGGGCGCGGTGGCCGGCAGCACTGGCGCCGCCGACGCCATCGAGGCGGGCTCGGACGCCGCCGGCATTACGGCCGCCGAGGCGGGCACATCCACGGCAGAGGCGGCGGGTTCCGCCACCGTCGCCTGCAACGGCCCCGGGCGCTTGGGCAACTGCCAGGCGAACAGGCCGAGCAGCAGCAGCGCGGCCAAGCCAGCCGCGATCAGCCAGGCGGGGCGCCGACGGGGCACGGACGCGGCCCGAGCAGCGGACGCCGCCCCCGACGCAGACCGGGGTGCGGGTGCGGGTGCCACGGTCGGCGACGGCACTTCGAATTGCGAGGGCATGACCTGCACCGTGTCCGCGAATTCGAGGTCCAGCGGCGCCGCGGGCGGTGGAGGCGGTGGCGGCACGGGCACTGCCCGTGGCGGCGGCGGCCGGCGCGCAGGCACCTCGGCCCGGCCGTCCAGCACCTCGCGCCACTCCGCGGCGGACTGCGGCCGCTGATGCGGCCGCACCCGCAGCGCCCAGTCCAGCCCCGCCAGAAACGCCGCGGGGTAGCCGGGCGGGTTCACCGTGGCAAGCGGCACGCGCTCGTCCGTCATGGCCCGGGCCGTGGCCGGGGGCGGCGGGTGGCCGGTCAGCAGCTCGTGCATCACCGCCGCGAGCGCGTACAGGTCCGTCCACGGGCCCTGGCGCAGCGATGTCGCCTCGGCGTATTGCTCGATCGGCGCAAAGCTGGGCTTCAGGATGGCGGTGAACACCTGGTTCTGGTCGCTGATCGCCTGGCGGGCGGCGCCGAAGTCCAGCAGGATCGGCGGGCTGCCGTCGGCCGGCAGGAAGATGTTGTCCGGCGCGACGTCGCGGTGCCAGACCTGCTGCGCATGCAGCACCTCCAGGCCACCCAGCACGGCGTCGAACAGGCGCCGCACCCAGGCGTAGGGCGGCGGCGTGGACTGGGCCTTGGCCGCCTCGCGCAGGTTGGCGCCCACCAGCCGCGGCATCACCATGTACGCGGTGCCGTTGGCTTCCCAGAACCGGTAGACCTTCAGCAGCGACGGATGGTCGAAGCGCGCGAGCAGCTTGGCTTCGTTGACGAAGCTGCGACGGCCGAGGTCGAAGGTGTCCCGCATCGACACGGAGCGCACCGACACCTGGCTGCGCCCGTCGCGTGACGCGAACTGGCTCGGCATGTACTCCTTGATCGCCACCTCGCGCTCCAGCGAATGGTCGCGGGCGAGGTAGACGATGCCGAAACCGCCGACGCCGAGGGTGCCGATGATCTCGAGCTCGCCAAAGCGGGTACCCGCCGGCAGGGCGTGGGAGGCGTTGTCGTGCGGTTCGGCGGTCATGGGCCGGCCAGCGTAACGCAGCCCGGCGGGCCTCGGTCTCGGGAGAAAGCCGGTCAGCGTGGCGGAGTGCCCAAACCGGCTTCCCCGAGGCGGGTGGCCCAGAGACGTCGCTGGGCCGCGTCATCGGCCCGCGCGACCTGGGCCGCATCGCCGTGCCGCGTGGACAGACCGGTCTCGTTCAGCCGGGCGTAGACCTGCGCCAGCCGTGCATGCAGGGCGGCCCGCTCATCCAGATCACAGTGCGGCGAATCCTCGGCCAGCACTTCCACGGCGGCCTGATCAGCCATCGCGCGGGCGCGGGTGGTGTCGCCGGTGTTGGCCCAGCACCAGGCCAGGTCGGCCAGCAGGCTGCCGCCGGTGCGAGCCAGGCCCGAGGCGATGGCTTCGGGCAGGTGTGCCTCCAGCAGCGGAGCTGCCGCGGCGAAGTCGCCCTGCACGGTCAGCAGTTGTGCGCGCAACAGCGGCGTCAGGTCGGTGCGGGCCGAGCCACCGACGGCATCGTCGAAGTGGCCGATGGAGTCGACGCCGAGCAGCACCGCCGGCGCTTCGCCCGGCTCGCCGGCCAGCGCGGCATGGCGGATGCGCAGCGCACGCATTTGCATCTGGTTGTAAAGCAGGGCCGACAGCGCAGCATCGTCACCGTCGGCATTGGCCGCACGCCGGCCCCAGCCGTACCACGTGGAGGCCTCCGACGGCCGCTGCGCGAGGTCCCAGGCCATGCCGAGCGCCGAAGCCACGCGGCAGGCCGCGCCGTTGTCGGCAGGCGCAGCCAGCACGGCCTGGGCATGCGTGACGAGTCCGTCGATGTCGCGATCGACAAAGGCCATCAGTGCCAGCCAGGCATCGCACCGGCTGCGCAGGGCGGGCAGTTGTACGGCCTGCGCCATCACGTGGGCGCGGCGCACACGCTCGCGGGCGCCGCCGCCAAAGGCGCTGTAGTAGGCCATCAGGCCCTCGGCGAGATGCAGCCAGGCCGCGAGGTCGGCGCGCGGGTGGACGAGGGCACGGCCGTGCAGGCGGTTCAGCTCCTCGCGCGCCTCCGCCACGCGGCCATGGCGCAGCCACAGGATGGCGCGCTGCACCTGCAGCACGGCTGCGCGCGCCGGCACGGCCGCCGCACTGGCGATCTCCGCGTCGAGCTTCTGGGCGAGCCGACTGCGCAGCTTGACGGCGCCGGGAACGCTCATGGGTGCACCTTTCGCGCTCCGCGCTGTCCCGCCAGGCGGGAGCGAGCTTGCTTGGGACGGCCCGGCGCTGCGCTCAC
>RXJW01000227.1:4344-8695 GCA_003963005.1 Burkholderiales bacterium | reverse complement strand
ACTGGGTCATCAAGCCCCAGTTGCGCAACGTGACCGGTGTCACCGAGATCAACACCATCGGTGGCTATGCCAAGGAGTACCACGTTGCTCCCGATCCGAGCCGTCTGGCTTCCTATGGCATCACGCTGGCGGACGTCGTCAACGCGCTGGAACGCAACAACGCCAACGTGGGCGCCGGCTACATCGAGCGCCGCGGCGAGCAGTACCTGATCCGCGCCCCGGGCCAGGTCCGCTCCATCGCCGACATCGGCAACGTGGTCCTGCGCAACGAGGGCAGCGTGCCGGTCCGCATCAAGGATGTGGCCAGCGTCGAGCTCGGCCGCGAACTGCGCACGGGTGCGGCGACCGACAACGGCAAAGAAGTGGTGCTGGGCACCGTCTTCATGCTGATCGGCGAGAACAGCCGCACCGTTTCCCAGGCCGTCGACAAGAAGATGGCTGAGATCAACAAGAACCTCCCGGCCGGCATCCACGCCGTCACGGTCTACGACCGCACGACCCTGGTCGACAAAGCCATCGGCACGGTCAAGAAGAACCTGATGGAGGGCGCGATCCTGGTGATCGTCATCCTCTTCCTGTTCCTCGGCAACATCCGTGCGGCGCTGCTGACCGCGATGGTGATCCCGCTGTCCATGCTCTTCACGTTCACGGGCATGGTGAACCAAAAGGTCAGTGCGAACCTGATGAGCCTCGGAGCCTTGGACTTCGGGATCATCATCGACGGCGCGGTCGTGATCGTCGAGAACTGCGTACGCCGCCTGGCGCATGCACAGGAGCACAAGGGGAGGTCGCTGACGCGCTCAGAACGCTTCCACGAGGTGTTCCTGGCGTCGCAGGAGGCCCGGCGTCCGCTGCTGTTCGGGCAGCTGATCATCATGATCGTCTACCTGCCGATCTTTGCGCTGGCTGGCGTCGAAGGGAAGATGTTCCACCCGATGGCGTTCACGGTCGTGATCGCGCTGGTGGGCGCCATGATCCTGTCGATGACCTTCGTGCCGGCAGCCGTCGCGCTGTTCATCGGCGAGAAGGTCGCCGAGAAGGAAAACTTCCTGATGGGCTGGGCGCGCCGCGCCTATGAGCCGGCGCTGAAGCGTGTCATGAACGCCAAGCCGCTGGTCATCACCTTCGCGCTGGTCACGGTGTTCCTGTCCGGCCTGCTTGCAACCCGCATGGGCAGCGAGTTCGTGCCGAGCTTGAATGAAGGCGACTTCTCCATTCAGACTTTGCGGATCCCGGGCACCAGCCTGTCGCAGTCGGTTGCGATGCAGCAGCAACTGGAATCGACGCTGAAGACCAAGTTCCCGGAAATCGAGCGTGTGTTCGCCCGTACCGGTACCGCGGAAATCGCGTCCGACCCCATGCCGCCCAACATCTCGGATGCCTACGTGATGCTGAAGCCCGTGTCCGAATGGCCGGAGCCGCGCAAGACGCGTGACGAACTGGCCGCTCTGGTCAAGGCCGAGGTAGAGAAGATGCCGGGCCAGAACTACGAGTTCTCGCAGCCCATCCAGCTGCGGTTCAACGAGCTGATCTCCGGCGTGCGCTCCGACGTGGCCGTCAAGGTGTTCGGTGACGACATGGACGTCATGAACAACGCCGCTGGCCGTATCGCTGCGGTGCTGAAGGGCATTTCCGGCGCGACCGAGGTCAACATCGAGCAGACCACTGGCCTGCCGATGCTGAGCGTGCAGATCGACCGGGAGAAGACGGCGCGCTATGGCCTGAACGTCCAGGACGTGCAGGACACGCTGGCCACCGCCGTCGGCGGCAAGGAAGGCGGCACGATGTTCGAGGGTGACCGTCGCTTCGACATCATCGTTCGCGTGCCCGAGAACGTGCGCTCGGACCTGGAGGCCATCAAGCGCCTGCCGGTGCCTCTGCCTGCGAGCGGCAACAGCAGCGCCCGGAAGTTCATCCCGCTGAGCGAGGTGGCCGATCTGTCGCTGTCACCTGGTCCCAACCAGGTGAGCCGCGAGAACGGCAAGCGCCGCGTGGTGGTCAGCGCCAACGTGCGCGGCCGCGACATCGGCACCTTCGTCGCTGAGGCCGAGCAGGCCATCCAGCAACAGGTCAAGCTGCCCACGGGCTACTGGATGACCTGGGGCGGCCAGTTCGAGAACCTGCAGTCGGCGACGAATCGCCTGAAGATCGTCGTGCCGGTGTCCCTGCTGCTGGTCTTCACGCTGCTGTTCGTGATGTTCGGCAATGCCAAGGACGGCTTGCTGGTGTTCACCGGCATCCCGTTCGCGCTGACGGGCGGCATCGTGGCTCTGTGGTTGCGGGACATTCCGATGTCCATCTCCGCGGCAGTCGGCTTCATCGCGCTATCCGGCGTGGCGGTGCTGAACGGCCTGGTGATGATCTCCTTCATCCGCAACCTGCGGGAGTCGGGTCGTAGCCTGGACGAGGCCATCTTCGAAGGCGCCATCACCCGGTTGCGACCGGTCTTGATGACCGCGCTGGTCGCATCGCTGGGCTTCGTGCCCATGGCGATCGCTACCGGCACGGGCGCCGAGGTGCAGCGTCCGTTGGCCACGGTCGTGATCGGCGGCATCTTGTCTTCGACGGCACTGACCTTGTTGGTGCTGCCGGTGCTGTATCGCATCGCCCACCGCAAGGATGACGAGGAAGACGCGCCTGCGCCGCGCGCCAAGCCGGATCAGGAGGTGCTTGCATGAACGCACTGCCGCATTGCGCGGCGCACCGGCCGCAAGGCCGGTGTTTCGCGGACCTGAGCCTCTGGCATGGAGGGCGGCCGCAAGGCCGCAGGGCCTCATGAAAATCCTGGTCGTCGAAGACGAAGTCAAGGCGGCCGCTTACCTGCGCAAAGGACTGACCGAGGAGGGCTACCAAGTCGAGGTAGCTCACACCGGCGTCGACGGACTCCACATGGCGTCCGTGAACGAGTACGACCTTGTCATCCTGGATTGGATGCTTCCGGGCATCGATGGGCTGGCGGTCCTCTCGGCTTTGCGTCATACGCGGTCGGTTCCGGTCCTCATGCTGACCGCGCGCGGCCAGATCGAGGATCGGGTGCGCGGCCTGCAGAGTGGGGCGGACGACTACCTGATCAAGCCATTTGCCTTCTCGGAGCTGGTCGCGCGCGTCCAGGTGCTCCTGCGTCGGGGAAGCGTGCACCGGAATGACACGGAAACGCTGGTCATGAAGGTGGCCGATCTCGAGGTCGACACGGTGCGCCGCAAGGCGACCCGGGCAGGTCAGCGCCTGGAGCTCACACCCAAGGAGTTCAGCCTGCTGATCTTGCTGCTGCGGCGCAAGACCCATGTGCTCTCGCGTACGGAAATTGCGGCCCAGGTCTGGGACATGAACTTCGACAGCGAGACCAACGTCGTCGAGGTGGCAATCCGTCGCTTGCGGGCGAAGTTGGACCAGCCCTTCGAGAAACCGCTGCTCCACACCGTGCGCGGCGTGGGGTACGTGCTGGAGGAACGGCCATGAATGTGTCGAGCATCCAAGCACCGAGCCTTCGAGCGCGGTTGTCGCGCCAGTTTGCCCTGCAAACCATGGTCGGCCTGAGCCTGGTCTGCGGCGCGGTCTACCTGGTGATCTCGCTCACGCTGTCCGCTCGCCAGGACGACACCCTGGTCAAGAAGCGGATCGCGGTCCAGCGACTTCTCAAGGAGGGGCAGGAAGTCCATGACATCCCGGGCATCAAGCACCTGATGAGTGATTTCCTGGCCGGTCATGACGATCTGTCACTGGTGGTTCGGCAGGAGAACCGTGCCGCTGTCTTCGAGAAGGACGATCCCAAGCGCCCTGATTCGATGAGCAAGCGGCTGAGCTTCCCGGTTCAGCTACCGACGGAGCTGGGCGGGGCAGGGCAGGCGGAACTCATCTACGACGTCAGTAAGGATGAATCACTGCTGAGCCGCCTGTGGTGGACGCTGCTGACCGCCTCCATCCTGGGGACTTTTGCGGTCTCGGCGACAGGCTTCGTACTGGTGAAGAGAGGGCTGGCGCCACTGAATGCGTTGGCGCGTCGGACCTCCGAGCTCGATGCGAGCCGCCTTGATCAGCGGCTGGATGCGGCGGGCCAGCCTGAGGAAGTCCAGTCGCTGCTCCTGCAGTTCAATGCGCTGTTGGACCGACTACAAGTCGCGTACCAGCAGATGGGGGCATTCAATGCCGACGTCGCGCACGAACTGAACAATCCGCTTTCAATCCTGATCGGCAGCTGCGAAGTGGCCCTCAGGCGGCCTCGATCTGCGGCTGAACTGCATGACACGCTCTCCTCCAACCTTGAGGAGCTGCGACGGATCGCGACCATCGTGGCGGACATGCTCTTTCTATCGAGCGCTGAACGCGGAACACCTGCGCGCCGATCCTTTCC
>RXJW01000227.1:0-4294 GCA_003963005.1 Burkholderiales bacterium | reverse complement strand
CACCCGTGGCTCCCTGATCGAGGTGCGCATTGCGCGAGTCGATCCTCGGCACGTTTCGATCGGGGTGCACAACCAGGGGCCGGTCATCCCGGCCGAGCATCTGCCGCGTCTGTTCGACCGGTTCTACCGCGTCGATCCGTCACGAACAAATGCCGACCGAAACCACGGTTTGGGACTGTCCATCGTCGCAGCCATTGCACGCATGCACGGTGGGACCGCCATCGCGGAGTCAACGGATCAAGGTACGTACATCCGCTTCACGCTGGAGGACCCTGGTGCGTCTGACGCGAAGGCGGTGGCGGCCCCTGCCGCGTCGGGGAGGCCGTCATGACCTTAAACACACCTTGGAAAGGAGGCCGCCATGTTGAACTTGTTTGAGCACTTGCGTGAGCGGCATCCGGGGTTGGCGACCTACATCTTCGGCACCTCCGTTGCGGTCATCGTCATTTCCTTGCTGCTGCTGATCTACTTCCTTCGCCAGGACCGCGCCAAGAAGGAACAGCGGCGCGAGGAGCGTCGTGACAAGCGCCGTCGGGCACGCCAAAAGCGGTGACCTCCTACACAGGCCACTGCTAGGATCATTCGGTGCGCAAAGCTCTCCTGACCTTCTTGCTCGCAGTGCTGCCTTTCCAGTTCGTCTGGGGGGCGGCCGCTGGATACTGTCAGCACGAGCAGGGCACGGAGGTGAGCCATTTTGGACACCACGCGCACAAGCACGCAGGCAAGTTTGCCAAGACCTCCGACGCCTCGGCCGACAAGAGCCAGCAGGGCGGCGCCGATGACGCCGACTGCATTGCTTGCCACATGAGTGGCGGCACTGTGATGTCGGACGCTCAGACTCTTCCCAGGGTCGACCAGATCGCTCAGCCGGTCACGACCGTTCGGGGAGCGCACTCCAGGTTGCTGGTACCCACCATTGACCGGCCCAAATGGGCATCGCTGACTTGATCTGAGCCCGGCGCGCAAGCGACGGGTAGGCCGCCGGAAACGTTCAGCCGGCGATACCGATGGACTCCATGGCCGCTGGCCAAAGCGAGTCCGATCAGCAGGCAGCCAGCACAACCTCACCCCAACTGCTGGCCGCCGCCTTCCAAGAAAGCGACGCCGTTCATGAGCAAGAACCAGAAGCTGCGGCTGGATCTCCCGTTGGTGCTGCCGGACATCCACGGCACCGACGATCCCTGCGTGAAGCGCCTGCAGGACAAGCTGGCCGGTCGACCTGGCATCGATGCCGCCCACGTCACTGGCGTTGCCGAGGGCAAGCCCCAGTTATGCGTGCACTACGACCCCAACGTGATCTCGCTAGGCCGCGTTCGCGAGCTGGTCGAGTCTGAAGGGCTCGAACTCACGGATCGGTTCGCGCATATTCTGGGACGGGTCAACCTGCCCATGCACGCGCGATTTGCCCAGCGGCTCGCTGAACAGCTCCGGGCTTTGGAGGGTGTCATCGAGGCGGACGTTTCGCCCGGCGGCGTGGTGCGCATTGAGTTTGATCGGACGCGCATCGACGAGGCCAAACTGAACCAGCGTCTGACTTCGCTTGACATCACGATCGACGGCGACAAAGGCGCATCGAAAGCCCCGGTTCGCAAAACGACCAGCCAACCCGTCGCTGCCGCGCCAGAACCGGGCGAATCTGCGGACAAGGCTGCCAACGATGAGCACGCGGGACACGACCACAGCGACCATGACCACGACCCGAAGGCCAGCCATGACCATGCCGGCGAGGAAAAGGGCAAGGTTGCGCACAAGCACGATGAGAAAGGGCATGCCGGCCATTCCCACGACAAGGAGGGGGAGGGCGGCGAGCACAGCCATGAACACGGCGGGCTGTTCGGTGAAAAGACAGAGCTGATCTTTGCCAGTTTGTCGGGCATGGCCCTCTTGGCCGGCTGGCTGATCGGCCGCGCAGGCACGGGACCCGATTGGCTACCGACGGCGTGCTACGTACTCGCGTATTTCTTCGGCGGGTATTACACGGTCAAGGAAGCGATCGAGAACCTGCGCGCCAAGCGATTCGAGATCGACACCCTCATGCTTGTCGCCGCGGCCGGCGCCGCCGCCCTGGGTTCGTGGGCTGAAGGCGCTCTGCTGCTGTTCCTGTTCAGCATGGGTCACTCGTTGGAGCATTACGCCATGGGACGGGCGCGGCGCGCGATCGAGGCGTTGGCCAAGCTCGCGCCGGAAACGGCCACAGTCCGACGCGACTCCGGAACCGAAGTGGTAGCTCTGGACAAGCTGCAGGTGGGTGATGTCGTCGTCGTGAAGCCTAACGAGCGCCTCCCCGCGGACGGCGTGGTCGTGGTGGGAACTTCGAGCGTCAACCAGGCGCCGGTCACCGGTGAAAGCGTGCCGGTCGACAAGCGACCTGTGGAAGACGGCAAGACGGCCATCGGCAACTTCGAGCGAGTCGCCGCGGAGAACCGAGTCTTCGCCGGCACGATCAATGGCGCTGGCGCAATGGACGTGATGGTGGCGCGCAAGTCCGACCAATCGACGATGGCGCGCGTCATCAAGATGGTGACAGAGGCGGAGGCACAGCGGTCACCGACTCAGCAGTTCACCGAGAAGTTCGAGCGGATCTTTGTGCCATCAGTGCTGTTGCTGGTTGGCCTGTTGCTCTGCGCAGGCTTCGTCATCGACGAGCCGTTCTCGCAGACGTTCTATCGGGCAATGGCCGTGCTGGTGGCTGCAAGCCCCTGCGCTTTGGCGATCTCCGTGCCCAGCGCCGTTTTGAGCGGCGTGGCGCGCGCGGCACGCGGCGGTGTGCTGGTCAAGGGTGGCGGCCCGCTGGAGAACCTGGGCACGCTGACGTCCATCGCCTTCGACAAGACCGGCACCCTGACCGAGGGCAAGCCGAAGCTGACCGACGTCGTGCCTGCGCAGGGGGTGCCTGAGGAGGAATTGCTGGCAGTGGCGCTTGCGGTGGAAGAGCACAGCGACCACCCGCTCGCGGCCGCCATCGTGACGGGTGCCAAGGAGCGTCTGGGAGACAAGGCCAACTTGCTGCAGGCGTCTGAGGTCAAGAGCATCACGGGACGGGGTGTGCAGGCGCAGCTCAGCGGCGAGACCGTGCACATCGGTAAGCCGGTGTTGTTCACCGAGCTGCCCGACTCCAACGTACCCACGGATGTCGACGAGGCGAACAAGAAGCTCGTGGCCGACGGGCGGACCACCATGATCGTTCGCAAGGGCAGCCAGTTCCTGGGCGTGATCGGAGTGATGGACACGCCGCGGCCCGTGGCGGGAGAGGTCATGGCCGAGCTGCGCAAGCTGGGCATCGAGCGCTTGATCATGATCTCTGGTGACAACCAGAAGGTGGCCGAAGCAGTAGCCCAGACGGTCGGTCTGACCGAGGCTCGGGGCGACCTGATGCCAGAGCAGAAGGTTGAGGAGATCAAGAAGCTCCGGACCGAGCACGGGAAGGTCGCGATGGTGGGAGACGGCGTCAACGATGCACCGGCCATGGCCAACGCGACCGTGGGCATCGCCATGGGTGCAGCCGGCTCCGACGTTGCGCTGGAAACGGCCGACGTTGCGCTGATGGCAGACGACCTGGCGCAGCTTCCATTCGCGGTAGGCCTGTCTCGCAGCACGAGTCGCGTGATCAAGCAGAACCTGTGGGTGAGCCTGGGCGTCGTTGCGGTGCTGATTCCTTCGACCATCCTCGGCCTGAGCATCGGAACCGCCGTGATCTTCCACGAGGGGTCGACGCTGCTCGTGGTGTTCAACGCATTGCGGTTGCTGGCCTACAAGCCCTTCGACAAGAGCGCGAAGGCGGCTGACGCTGGGAAGCCCGCCGAGGCGAAGGGCTG
This sequence comes from Burkholderiales bacterium, assembly GCA_003963005.1. GTDB lineage: Bacteria > Pseudomonadota > Gammaproteobacteria > Burkholderiales > Burkholderiaceae_C > Pelomonas. The sequence goes on along the minus strand of RXJW01000227.1, from coordinate 479 downwards.
AGGCTGCCATGAGACCCGAGGATCAACAGAATCGTCCGACACCGACGGTTCAGGCCATGGACGATGACGACGGCGACCTGACAGACATGTTGGGAGAGCTGCGGGTACTGCTACCCACCGCCCAGCTGCTGTCCGCCTTCCTGATCGCCGTTCCGTTCGCACCGGGATTCAAGAGCATCGTCCAGGCTGAGAAGAACGTCTTCCTGGCCACGTTCATGCTCTCGGTGGCGGCCCTGGTGCTGTTCACGGCGCCGGCTGTCCAGCACCGGCTGATGCGGCCCTTGCGAAGGCGGGCGGATTTCAAGGCGAGGGCGAGCAGGCAGATGCTGGTCGGCGCAGCACTTTTAGCGATCGCGTTGGTCCTGGCGACGCAGTTCGTGCTGTCTTGATCTTGCCCCCGCATAACCGGACACGGTCTATGCGCTGGTTGACGCGCTCCCGGTCTGGGCGACGCGCTGTTGATGTTGCCTGAACTCTCT
>RXJW01000130.1 GCA_003963005.1 Burkholderiales bacterium | reverse complement strand
TTGATCGAGGCGTTGTCGTGTTCGGCAATGACGAGTGCGGTCATGTCAAAGTCTCCAGATTCGATACGGCTTAGATGACCTTGGCTTCGGTCTTGAGCTTGTTCACGAGGGCGGCGACATCGGCCACCTTCACGCCAGCACCGCGCTTGGGCGGCTCGCTGACCTTCAGCGTCTTGATGCGCGGCGTCACGTCCACGCCCAGGTCGGCCGGCTTGACGACGTCCAGCGGCTTCTTCTTGGCCTTCATGATGTTGGGCAGCGTGACGTAGCGCGGCTCGTTCAGGCGCAGGTCGGTCGTCACGACGGCCGGCAGGCTCAGGGACACGGTCTCGAGGCCGCCGTCCACTTCACGGGTCACGTGGACCTTGTCGCCGGCCACTTCCACCTTGGAGGCAAAGGTGCCCTGGGGCAGATTGGCCAGCGCGGCGAGCATCTGGCCGGTCTGGTTGCAGTCGTCGTCGATGGCCTGCTTGCCCAGGATGACGAGGCTCGGGCCTTCCTTGTCGACCAGCGCTTTGAGCAGCTTGGCGACGGCCAGCGGTTGCAGTTCGACGTCGGCGGGCGTCTCGACGAGGATCGCGCGGTCGGCGCCGATGGCCATCGCGGTGCGCAGCGTTTCCTGGCACTGCGTGACGCCGCAGGACACGGCGATCACCTCGGTGACGGCGCCCTTCTCCTTCAGGCGCACCGCCTCTTCGACGGCGATTTCGTCGAAGGGGTTCATGGACATCTTGACGTTGGCGATGTCGACGCCCGTACCGTCGCTCTTGACGCGCACCTTGACGTTGTAGTCCACGACGCGTTTGACAGGGACCAAGACCTTCATCGAAAACTCCAGCTCGAATTGACGTATACGTTAACCGGGGATTCTACGGGCGCTCCCCGTGGGAGCTGCGCATAAAAAAGCACGATCGTTCGATTCTAGCCAGACCGGGATCGACGCGCAGGCAAGGTTTTTTGGAGAGCCCTCTCGAATCGTGAAGATAGACTGCTTGCGCCCATGCAGACCGACCCTTCCCTGCGCCGCGAGATCGGCGTTTTCGACTCCGGCGTCGGCGGCTTCACGGTGCTGCGCGAACTGCGCGCCCTGCTGCCCACCGCCCGCCTGCGCTACCTCGCCGACACCGCCTACGCGCCCTACGGGAGCCGCAGCCCGGATGAGATCCGTGCCCGCAGCATCGCGATTGCCGAGCACCTCATCGAGCAAGGCGCTGGCCTCATCGTCATCGCCTGCAACACGGCCACCGCGCATGCCATTGAGGCGCTGCGCGCGCGCTGGCCTGACCTGCCCTTCGTGGGCACCGAGCCGGGTATCAAGCCGGCCGTGGTGGCAACGCGCAACGGCCGCATCGGGCTCCTGGCGACACCGGCGACCGCGGCAAGTGACAGGCTTCGCTCGCTGATCGAGCGGCATGTCGGCGACCGCCAGGTCGTCGTGCAAGGCTGCCCGGGCGTCGTCGACCGTATCGAGGCCGGCGACCTCGACAGCGCTGAACTGTGCACGCTGGTCGACCGCCATTGCGAGCCGCTTCGCGCAGCCCGCGTCGACACGGCACTGCTGGGATGCACTCACTACCCCTTCATCGAGCCGCTCTGGCGGGCTTCCCTGGGGCCCGGGGTGGAATTGCTGCGCATCGAGACGGCGGTCGCGCGCCGTGCCGAAAGTCTCTGGACACCTGCACCCGATGAGCAGCCCGCACTCGACGTCGAGACCAGCGGCGACCCCGCAGCCTTGAAGGCGTGGATGACTCAGGTGCTGGGCTGGGAGGGTGTGACCGTACGCGCCTGGCGGCCCGAGCTTGGCATAGGCCCGGCAGGGCCGTCCGTTCGAAATTGACAGCACGCCGCATATCGCGGCGTCACGCGTTCAGGATGTCTGCCGCCAACCGCGTGCGGCCATGCAGCGCTTGTGGATGCTGTAGGCACTGACGGCGTCTTGCATCTCCCGACTCCCCTGTGCCGGACAACCGATGCACGCACCGGCAAAGGCGTTCGGTCGAACCAATTGCTCCAGTTTCAGGACCCGATCGACGTCGCGCTCACAAGCGGCGGTGTCGGCCTGGAAATCAGAGGTCGGATGCTTCAGGTTCTCCCAGCGCGGCGCGGCGCAGGCGGCCACCAGCAGGGCCATTGACATCAAGCCGGCTCGACAAATGGAAGACATGCAACTCCCTGTGCGTTCGCCGTCGACGCGGCTGTTTTCGCGTGGTGCCCGGGACGGGACTTGAACTTCATGGGTGCGCAGGCCCAATTGCGTAATCCGCGCGTACAGGAGACAGCCATGCTCGCCACCGACGTCATCGAACTCGCCCGCATCACCCGCCGCCATCTCGCCGAGCACGGTGAGGATGCCGGTTTGATTGTCGCCATGTCCAAGGACTTCGGCCAACAGATGGCCAAGGACTTGATGCCCGAGGCCTTCAACGACGGAGCAGGCGCGGAGCCCGACGAGATCGCCGGCATGCCGGTGGTCTACAAGGAAGACGTCGTCGACCCGGTGGTGATCACGGCATCCGGTCGCGTGTACTCGATCCTGCCCGACTGGGCGCGCAAGGAGCAGATCGCCATGCGCGAAATGGGCCTGGTGCTCAAGCCCGTAGTTTGATCAGCGGCAAGACGTTTGAACCGTATTGCCGATCTGAGTCGACGTGCAGCTGACGGCCTGCGGCGCAGCGAACCCAAAGTTTCGAAGCACGGCCATGTCAGCCATGGTCGTGGCCGCATTGGCCTGCGCAATCTGCGCCCTCACAAGAGCTGCTTTCATTGCGAACTCAAGGTCGGTGTCCAGCCCTGGCAGGGACATGTCCCGAGCCAGGGCGATGTTGTAGGCGCCGCTCACTGATCCGCACAACCTGATTTCTGGTATCTGAGAGATCGCCCCACTGGCCCACTGAGCGCGCATGCCGTTGACGTAGTAGCAGCCGTCGTTTCGCTTGAACCTGGCCAAGTCTGCGACGTTGTAGACAGAAACAACCGGCGCTATTCCCAGTGCAAGCCCGCTCCTGGCCTCCGTGACAACAGCTCCCTCAGGAACTGTGGAGACCGTAAGAGTTGCCTGCGGGGTCGCGCACCCAGACACAGTGGCCATGACAGCGATGGCCAGCGCGACCTTCGATAGTGTGTTCATGTTCATCTCCCGTCAGTTGATTCTGGCGCTTGCACATTCAATCACAACTGTGATAACATCATTGTGAAGCACGCAAAGTTCTTGACACTTCGAGGATTTTGCCAGCACACTTGCGCTGCCTGAGAAATCAGGTCGAGATTGGCGTCTCGAGATACCCGCGGCAAAGGCCGCACCAGCGCGATGCAGTGCGGCTTTTTTGCGCCCGGACTTCCTATCAATGGCGGTCCTGGCGGGGAGCCGAAAGGCTCGCCGGTTTCCGCTCCGCGGGTGTCCCGGTACGCCAACCCGTCAGGACCGCCGCCCTTTGGCGTGGGTGGCGGTCATCAGCAACGATGACACCCAAGGAGCCTCCCATGGCAACCACCCAAGCCACCGTCGCAAACCCCGTCTGGGCTCGCGCCATTCCCACCAACCCGACGCTGACCGCGCTCACCGCCCCGCCCGCGGGGCAGCCCAGCCTGCCGCCGTCGCGTGCCGGCCAGGCGCTGACGTTCCTCTTCAACACCAGCCACCAGCTGCGCGTCGTCATGCGCGACGGCACTCCGTGGTTCGTGGCGAGTGACCTTGCGAAGCTGCTCGGTCATCGTGACGCAACCAGCATGACGCGTTCTATGGACGATGAGGATAGGGGTACACACATTGTGTGTACCCCCTCCGCAGCCCAGCAGATGACCATCGTTAACGAGTCCGGCCTCTACTGCGCGATCTTCGCCAGCCGCCGGCCGGAGGCCAAGCAGTTCAAGCGATGGGTGACTGCAGAGGTCTTGCCCGCCATCCGCGGGACTGGCACCTATGCGGCGCCGCTCGCCGTTTCTCACACGGCTCCCCTGCCCTACCAGCCCAAGCCGGAGCCGCGGCCTCGCGCCATCAACCAGGCCGAGTACAACGCGCTGGCCGCCATCGCCGAGAAGGCGTCGATGTGCTACAGCCTGCCGGGCGTCGGCCGCCACGCAGCCTGGCGCGTGGCACGCGAGGCTGCTGGTATCAGCAAGGGCGGCATCCGGTCGATGCCGGCAGCCTCCTTGGCCGCCGTCAAGGCACGGATGGAAGAGTTCCTGGCTGAGAGCAAGAAGCTCAGGGATGCGCTCCTGGTTGCCGAGCGGGCGCTGGCTTCTCGTTTCCCCGGCGTTCGCCCGGCCGCCAGCGATGAAGTGGTCTGGACGCCGGAACGCGTCGAAGCCTGGCTGAGCGCCGACCGCGCCGCGCGCTGACCGGCCCACCTGGGGCATTGGCTGAGCCGATGCCCTGGGTCACGGCACAGCGGGCACACGGTCAATCCTTCGGCAGCACGGCCGTGTCGACGAAGTCGCCCCACCTGCTGGTGCCGCGGAAGACTGGCGGCGGCACCAGCTTCTCTCGCGGCTCCAGCGGCTTGAAGCTGACCATGCGGATGGTGCCGGTGCGCTTGCGCTTCTCCGCGTACAGGAAGTGCGGGAACGGCCCAGACCTCGAGCGCCGCACCATCAGGTAGCCCTCGAAGCCCTTGGCCCGTCGGCGCCAGTACAGGTGCCAGGCCCAGATGATGCAGTTCGACCGCATCACGGCACCTTCAGGGCGTCGTAGCTGCGCTCGCAGAACTGGCCGGCGCGGCGGGCTTCGTCTGCCGCGACAGCAGCTCGCTCCGCAAAGCGGTCAAGCTCTCCGACCATGTCGGCGAGGATGCCGGCCGACTGGGTTGCCGGGCAGCTGCCGGCAGCGGCGGCACCTCTGGCCTGATCACCGAGGGAGGTGGCGAGATCGGTTGCGTAGCGCTGCAGCTGGCCAGCAGTAGCGCGCAGGCGAGCAGCATCGGCTTCCGCAGCGCGGCGGGCAAGGTAGTCGGCATCGGCGGCCTCCTGTCGTTTGAGAGCGGTGCGCGCGGCGTCACGCCGCAGGGTGTCCAGCGCCTGCCTGGCCTGGCGCTCTTGGGTCTCGCGGTACTCGCTGAACTTCTGGCGCACGTCAGCCGCGTCGGCGCGGGCGTCCGCCAGGCGCACGGATTGGCCCGCCAGAGCCACGCAAAGGGCCAGGATGACCCACACCCACACGGGCACGGCGCGAAGCAGGCTGAGGGCGTTTTTCATGGCTTGTCGGGGGTGAGGCACAGCCTGGTCTCGTCAAGCCGGCGGTTGTAGAGGCCGCGGTAGAACGTCTGGCCGACGTACGACCAGTTCGGCGATCCGTCGGGCCTGGTGCTGATGGCCCTGCAGCCGGCCTCGAGCTGGCCGGCGTTGATCAGCTTGACGGCCGAGCTGCCGCAGGTGGTGCCGACGCCGAAGTTGTGGGCGTGCGAGCTCAGCGCGTCGAAGGCGTTCTGGGTGATGCGCCCGGTGATGCACTTGGCCAGCCCCTGCTGGGTCGTGGTCAGCACGATCTCCTGGGCGGCGTCGCACTTCTCCTGGGACCAGACCTCGCCGACCACGACGGGGTACGGGCTGACTGCCGCGGTGATGCCGTTGCAGGCCGTGGGCAGGCCGCCGGCCAGCTTGTCGGCGTAGACCGTGTACTTGGTCTTGCCGCCGTCCTCCCACTGGTGCACGAAGCCGACCAGCGTGGCACTGGCCAGGATCACCGCGGCGCCACCCTTGGTGAAGGCGCGGCGCCGGACGGCCGGCTGCTGCGGCGCGTTCATCGCCACACCTTGGGCTGGGCCACGAGGCGCGCTACCGCCGCGGCCAGGCTGACGACGCCGGCCGTCGCGGCGAAGGCGCCCGAGCGCTCGCTGGGCGCGAAGTGCGGCAGCGCGAACTCGACTGCCGAGAGTGCCGCCGAGATCAGCGCCAGGCGCACCGACCACAGGCGATGCCAGATGCTCCTGGCGTCGTCGATCAGTTTGGGCTTCTTCATCATTGTGATACCTCGGGCTAATCTTTGGGCTTGCCGTTGACGTCCAGGCCTTCGCGCAGCCGCTCCTTCTTGGTCTGCTGCAGCTCGATCTGTTCGTCGGCCTGCTCGTCGCTGATGGCGTTGTTGTTGCGCAGCCGGCGGATGCGTTTGACCTCGAGGTCGAGCTCGCGGATCATCTTCTCGCGCTGGCCCTTCTCGATCTGCTCGCTCATGTCCAGGTCGACAGGCCGGGCCTTCACGCCGAAGGTCTGCATGGCCGCGTACTTCGGCTGGGTCGGCAGGCCGTCCTTCCCGAATCCTGTCGCATCTTGCGGCCACCACGGGATGGTGGTGCCAGATGCCTGGGCGGCGGCGTTCATCGCGCGGGTCCAGTGGTAGCCGTTGACGGAGATGGCCGGCGCGAACTGCTTCCACAGCCAGTCGCCACGCTTGCGCGCCGCCTCGCCGGTGGTGTCGTTGTTGTCGACGATGTCCTTGCCGAGGAACGTGTCCTTGTTGTAGAGCATCGCGACGATGGTCGTCAGCACCGGGTTGCTGGGCGTGAGCGGCTGCGGCAGCCAGTCGATGCCGCCGCTGTTATTCTCCATGTCCAGCATGTCGCCGCCGGGGATGAAGCGGCTGACGTCCAGGAACACCGGTAGGCCGGTCGCCTCGTCGGCGCCCAGGCGGATGGTCTTCTGCGTGCCCATAGCCGTGCGGCCGCGGTTCCACTTCGGCAGGTTGGCGCGCTCGAGCTTCTCCTGCTCGCTGACCTTCGCGCGGAAGGCCTCGTCGGTCATCAGCTTGCGCGTGACCTCCTCCCAGTCGTCGTCGTCACCGCCGGCCGCCAGCGCATAGGCCATGAGGTTGGCGCCGTAGATCACGGCCGCCGGTGCAGCGAACCGCATCGGGTGCTCGAGCGCCGTCTGGGCCAGCGCCGGCACGGCCTTGAACGTGTAGCTGAAGAACGGGATGCCGAAGTCGCGGATGATGCGAGCGCCCTTCGGCAGATCGTCGTAGGTGAAGATGAACTTGGTCGCCCAGTCCACGGCGTCGTCGGGGCTGAGGCCACGCTGGCGCGCGTCGCGGTACAGCATGTAGCGGAAGAACAGATCCTCGCCCTCGTACGCGGCGCCCAGCGGCTTGCGCAGCCAGAACGACAGGGCGTTCCACACCTGATCGACCCTCTTCTCGATCTTGCTCTCGGCCTTGGCGGCCAGCAGGCGCAGCTGCTCGGGCATCGAGTTGATCAGCTCGGCGTCGTTGAACGTGCCACCGAACAGGCCGGCGTCCTTCGCCTCCTGCAGCATCGGAGCCTTGCGGACGATGTCGCGCGTGGCGCCGATGTACTTGTGGGCGTCCCAGTAGCTGACGCCAGCGAAGTGCGCCATCGTCAGGTTGCTAACGATGTTGTTCACGTGACTGACGGGATTGAGGACGGTCTTGCCCTCCTTCCACATCGACAGGCCCTTCTTGTAGATGCGGAACAGCTCGTCCAGCATCGGGTCTTCGAAGGCCTGGTACTGGCTGAGGTGGTCGAGCACTTCCTTCGGCACGTACTTGCCTGCGAGCTTGCCGTAGACGCGGGCCTTCGTGTCCTCGATCAGCGTCGACGGCACCTTGACCCACTGGCGGCCGTCGGCCGGCGGCACCTTGTGCGCCATGTCGTTGGCGATCTTCTCGTACATGCGGCCCAGCGCGATGTCCTTCTGGCTGCGCATGTAGCCCATCACGAACCTGAACATCGCGTCGCGGATCTCGCCCATCTTCTCGCGCTCCTCACGCGTGAAGTCGCGGTGCACCTGCGTGTAGATGTCGGTGGCCGGATCGAAGCTCTTGTCGTCGAGCTTCCAGCCCTCGGCCTCCCAGTCGGCCAGGTCGGCGGCCATGATCGTCTTGACCATGCCGCGGCGCTTCAGGCTGCTGCCGTTGATGCCCTTGATGGCGCGCGGCTGGCGCGTCAGCGCTGCAACCGCAGACTCCCAGGCGTCCTTCACCTTGCCGGCCGTGAGCTTGCTCTCGTAGAAGCGCGGCAGGTAGCGGTCGCGCCATGCGTCGGCCGCCTCCTGGCTGAGCATGCCCAGGCGCACGAGCTCGTCGGTCTGCTTGCCCATGATGGCCGAGATGCTGGCGGCCATCTTCAGCACCTCGGCAGGCGGCGTGATGCGGGCGGCCAGCTCCTTCTCGACGACGTCGGAGATCAGCAGGCGCTCGGCCTCGCTCATCTTGGACATCTCGTTGGCCACGTCGACCGTCAGCTCCTGGGCCTTGGCGATCTCCTGCTTCATCTGGCGGATGTAGCGGGTGAGCTCCTTGCTCGCCGGCGCCATCGCCAGGCGGCCGAGGATCTTGTTGGCCAGGCCAGCCGCCGCGCGGTAGGCCTTGGCGCCGGCGCCGAAGCGGAAGCGCCCGGTCTCGTCGCGGCTCAGGATCCAGCTGTCGGTTTCTCGGGTGCTGCTTTGGTTGGCGAAGTCTGGCCCCACCGATCCAGGTGAGCCTGCTTCTGCTCCGGCGTCAGGCCGTCCACCTTCTCTTGCAGCGCCTTGCGCCTCGCCGCCCTGTGCCGCTCCAGCTCGAGGCTGCTCGGCCTTTTCAATTTTTCCATCGTAGGCTCCTTCCACGTTTTGCGTCGGTACGCCAAGCTTCTCCCAGAAGCCGCGCGACGCCGGCACGATGTTGCCGATCTCCAGGCCGTCGGCGCTGGCGTCTACCAGGGCCTGCACGGCGGCGCGACCGACGCCATTGTTGCGCCCGCGGCCAGCGTTGCGGTAGATCTCGATGTCGAGCAGAGTGACAGGCTTGCCGTCGCGAACGACAACATCGACGCTGCCCAGCACGTCGAAGCTGCCGTCGGCCGGCATGATGGCGTATGCCATCACGCGCTCGCCGGGCTGTTCGAAGTACTCAAAGCGCGGCGACTCGATGGGGAACATCAAGCGCACCTTGCCATTGCCAAACTCTGGATCGCCATTCTCGTCAAGCACCGGGCGCGCTTGATCACTGAAGTCAAGGCGCCCTTCGCTCCAGGCCCAGGCTGGCATCAGGCCCGTTTTCTGCTGAGCAAACTCGGTGTCGAACACCTTGGCACTCTTGTTCCGGTCGCCGTGCGGGCCGTAGTTCAGCCAGCTGTTCTGGCCGCGGGTCTCGCTCGTGATGGCGCCCAGCGCGCTACCAGTGAACAGGCGGGCGTGCGCCTGCCAGGCGTTCTCCTCGCCACGCGCGCGGAAGCCGGCGCCCTCCAGGCCGTGGCCGAAGGCGTCATGCACGGCGCGGAACAGGTCGTTGGCCAGGACTGGCTGTAGCGGTCCGTTGGGCCCACCATACGGCCATCGAATGCCGGTGCCGGCCAGCAGTGGGTTGTCCTTTGGGTCGAAGCTGGCGTCGGTGCCGAAGCCGGCTCGGGTGGAGTAGACGGCCATGCTGCGGTTCTCGCGAAGGTCAGCCATTGCCTTCCACGGGTCGCCTTCGTAAGGGTCGCTGGCTTCGTCGAAAAGCCAGAACTGGTACCCGGCTTGCTCCAGCGCGCGGTACTGCGCGGTCGTCTGTCGGATCAGGTTCTCGTAGGCCTCGCGCACCCGCGGGTCGCCAGGTGCGTGCGGCATGGCCTCGTAGGCGGCGGCGATGCGTCGCGCGCGGCCCTCGTCGACGTCGGCATAGGCGGACTGCCTGGTGAGCTTAATGCCAGCCTGCCGCGCATAAGCCTCTGCCACGGCCACCAGCCCGGCGTCGGGGCCGGCGCGCGTGCCCGCCTTGACGGGGTCGACTGTCGGCGCGCCGGGAAGCGGGTCTAGCCTGCGAAGAGCTTGCGCAGTTGCCGGGTCGAGTCCGACTCCGGCAACTCGCCGCGGTCCACCATCTCGACGATCTGACGCGGCGTCACGTTGGCCAGCGGCTTGCCCGCCGCCCTCGAAGCCATCTGCACGTTCTGCACGATCCGACCGACCGTCATCTGCAGACCGGCCGTCGCCTCGTCGTCGCTCACTGAAGTCGATGCTGCCCGCGTCGCCCCAGCCGTAGCGCTCGCTGAAGTCGTCGAAGACGCGTTGGACCCGAGGCGCGAGAACACTTCGGGCCCAGTCAAGAACATCGGGTCGTCCGGCGGCTTCAATCCGCCCCACGTAAGCTTGCCCATTCGGGGCCTCCTTCCAGTCGTTTGTCGGCATGTCGCCGTCGCTGGCGAAGCCGGTGACGGTACCGTCTGGCAGCACGTCAGCCGCCGCCCTCACGATGTCGGCGTGAAGTTGCCCGTTCTCGATGATACCGAAGTTCACAAGCCTGATACCGACAGGCGACGAGATGAACGCGAACTGGTTCTGCCAGCCGGCCTTGCCGTTGGCGTCCATCCACTTGCCGACGGCCTTCTCGAGGTCGGCCACCTCGCGCGGGTTCAGCACGCGGCCGATGTCGATCTCGATGCCGTTGGCCTTGGCCTTGGTGCCGGCGTAGAACGGCCGATGCCAGCCGACGCCCTCCTGCCTGGCCACGAGGCCAGCCACGGCGGCGTAGACGTTCAGCGCCTCGGCCTGCGCGGGGTCCACGCTGGACTTGCCGGCGTCGCCCTTGGCGGGCGCCATGGCCACGCGCTTCTGCGTGCTCGGCGACACCTCGCCCTGCCAGACGCCAGGCGCCAGGATGTCGTTGTCGACGAGCAGGCCCAGGTAGTGGGCCAGGATGTCACGGCCCTGGTCGTCCAGGAACGCGGCCTGCACGGCCTGCTGGAACTCGACCTGCTGGGCGTACGGCGCGTCGTGGATGCCGGGCAGCACGCCTGTCGAGCGACCGGGCCGGGCCTCGAAGCTGACCTGGCCAATGTGACGCAGCAGGCCGTCGGCGAAGTCGAACTTGGCCTTGGCCGTGTCTTCAGCCGTGGGCTCGTGCTCGAAGGCGTGCTTGAGCCAGTTGTCGCGGTGCTTCTGGGCGTCGAGGATGACGCGCACCTTCTTGAGCTTGCCGTCGGCGCCGGCCTGCTTGTCGAAGCGGATCCAGCCGCGCTTCTCGCTGCTGGCCTCGGTGCGCTTCTTGACGCCGTCGTTCTCCATCCGCGCCTTCATGGCGACCCAGATGGCGGCCTGAACCTGCTGCGGCTCCCAGCCCATCTCGGCGGCCACGCGGTTGGTCTCGTTCTCCATGAACGCGTACTGCGTGGCGGTCGGCGCGTCGTTGTCGTACTGACCGGCGCGCATCATCCACATGTCGATGGTCGCGCCCTGTTTGCCCTCGGTGCTTGGGTCGATCTCGCGGAGCAGGTTGTGGAAGAAGTTGCCGGTCTTCTCGCCGGACCAGAAGGCGTCGACGTCGTCGAGCGCCGCCTTGGCCTTGTCGTCCATGACCTTGGTCTTCACCGAGATCGGCTGGCCGGCCTTGTACTGCGCCCAGGCCCGCAGCGCGAACGTGCTGTTGGCGTCGACCTTGGCCTGCGGGCTGTAGATGGCCAGCAGCGCCACGAACTTGCGCGCCTCCTGGACGTCGCCGCCGACCATGCGCAGCACCTCGCGGCTGCTGTTCTCGTACCAGTAGCGGCCGCGCTCGCCCTCGAGGGTGAGCTTCATCAGCCACTTGCGCAGGTGCGGGATCTTGGCCGGCGTGTCGAACTTGGCCGGCGCGCCAACGTACTTGCCGCCGCGCATCGGCAGCTTCTCGACCACCTCACCAGCGCGGCTGTAGGCCAGGTTGTTGCCCTCGAGTGCGCGGCGCACGCGCGGCGCGTCGGTGGCCGTGAAGACCAGGCCGTCCTTCGTGGCGCGGCCGACGACGCCGTCGGGCAGCTTGGCGCGGATGGCGTCGGCGTCGCCGGCGATGCGGATGCTGCCGTCCTTGAAGGCGCGGGCCTCGTAGTCGCCGACGGTCTCGGCCTTGCCTCGCTCGGCGAAGTCGACCTCGGCCTCGGCGCCCTGCTTCTGCTCGTTCACCGGCGCGGCGCCACGGCGGCGCGCGGTCTCCGCATAGGCGGACGTCAGCGCCTCTCGCACGGCCTTGATGTCGCTCGTGTAGCTGCCGTTGTTGCTGCCCTTGAAGGCGGCCGTGATGGCGTCGAGCTTCTCGAGCACTGCCTTGGCCAGCTTGCCGAAGTTGCCGTCGCCGACCTTCTCGGCCAGTCGCTGCCAGAACTCGGGCCGCTTCGCCTCCTGCTGAGCGAGCATGGCGGCAATCTCCTCGGCCACCTTGTCGTCGGCGTACATCGGGTAGTGCGAGCGGAACTTCGCGATGTGCTCCTTCGTCACCGGCGCGTCGGGCCCGTCGAACAGCGCGGAATGCAGCTCCTGCTTGACGTCGTTGTCCATGCCGTGCAGCGCCTCGTGCACCGACAGCGCGAGCATGGAGTCAGCCGCATCTGCGCGGATCACGGTGACCTGCTTCCCGCCAAGATTGACGTTGGCGGCGTTCATCGTCGACTTGCCCTGCACACTCACGAAGAGCACGGGCTTGCCGAGCGCAGAAGACACCCTAATACCAAGGTCGGCGTCATCGCTGGTCGACGGATCGACAGGAGTCAGCTTAATCGCCTCGGGCTGCTTGAGCCGAAGGCGCGAGTCCTGGATGAGCTGGACGACCCGGGTCGTCTCCTGGGGAGTCAGCGACGGGGCCGATGCAGTCGGCTGCGAAGCCGGCGCGGGAGCCTGCTCTGCTGCCCTGGTGTCACCCGCAGATACTTGCGCGGTACTGTCAACGGCCGGCGTAGCGGCCAGTGGTTGGGGTTGCTCGACTGCTCGCTGAACTCGACTTCCACTTTGGTCTCCCTTCGCCGCTGCGATGCCGGCGTCCTGCGCGGCCGCCAGGCGGTCGATGGCCGATTGTGCGCCAGCCACAGCCGGCGACGCGGCGGGCGCCGTCTCGCTGCTGGTGTCGAGGGTCGAGCTGGGGAACTCGCGGGCCGCCGGCAGCAGCTCGGACATCGGCGCGTTCAGGCGGATGACCTTGACGGGCTCACCGGCGTCAGCCTTGGCCAGCGCCTGGTGGTGGCCATCGAGGATGTAGCCGTCGGAGCTGACCAGGATGGACCGCTCGCCGCCCTCGAATGCCTTGGCCTTCTCGGTCTTCGAGATCGAGAACTCGGCCTGGGTCGGCTTCAGCTCGCCGGCCGGCACCTCGGCCTGCTCGTGCGTGATTCCGCGGGCCGTCAGGAAGTTGACGAGCGCGCCGCGGTGCTCGGCCTTGATCTGCGGCATCTCGGCGCGCGGCACACCGAGCGTGCCGGTCTCGGGTGCGAACTGCTGCCAGTCGGCGTCGGCGGCCGCGGCGGCCGCAGGAGCCGTCGCGGGAGCTTGCGTGGGGGTGGGTGCCACCGGCTGCGTTTGATCGCCCTGGGCCGCCGTCTGGCCCGGTTGCTGGGCATTCGGTACAGCCGGCGGCCCCTGGGGTACGTTGACCACGATGGGCGTGAGGCCGGCAGCCTCGGTCGTGGGGCTGGTGAAGACGGCCTTGTTGGCGGGGGCCAGCGGTGCAGTCGGTGCGCCGGGCACCTGCTTGTCGGCGACATCAGCCTCGAGGGCGGCGCCGAAGGCATCGCTGTTGGTCGTGCGGCGCGCGGCGCTACCGACCGTGCGCGCGGCACCGGCGCCGCCCATCACCAGGCTCTGGCCGAGCGTGACCTTGGCGGTCTCCACCACCTCGTTGAGGTAGTCCGACATCGTCATGTCGGGCCGCTTGCCGGTCGGCGAGAACTTCTCGAAGGCCGACTGCAGCGCCGTCGTTGCTTGCTCGCCAAGCTGCTCCTTGACGATCAGGTGCTCGAGCATGCGGCCCAGGTCTTTGACGCTGGTCGTGGCGGCGTTGGCCTTGAACAGCGCACCGAGTGCCGGCATGCTGATCTTCTCGCCGACGACCTCGGCGATGCCCATGTAGGCTGAGCGCGTCAGGCGCTCGTTGTTCGTCATGTCGGTGCCGGCGGTCTCGGCGTAGTCCTGGCCAGCGGACTGCGCGAACATGCCGGCGAGGGCCTTGTTGCCGAAGCCCAGGAAGCCCATCGTTGCGGCGTTGGTCGTGACGCTGTTGAAGACCTTCGACGTCAGCGACTCCGGGTCGACGGGGTTGGTGAGCTGGGCGGCGTTGCCAAGGCCCTTCTTGGCCGACGCCTCGGCCCAGTTGCCGAGCTGCGTGTCGTCGCCGGCGACCGTGTTGACGCCGGCGCTCAGCAGGCCATAGCCGCTGGCCGCCAGGTTGTTCAGGCCCTGGCCGACGCCACGCGCGGCGTCGCCCACTGTCTCCACAGCGGCGCCGGCCAGCGAGTTGTCGAGGGGCTTGCGGACGGTGGAGTCGACGGCGCGCCGGAACGCGCTGGGCTCCTCGGCTGCCGTCATCGTCGCGCGGCTGCGCGGCTGCTGCTGGATGCCGCGGGCATCAAGCACCTTCTGCTGGCCCTGCGGAGAGAGGCTCTGCCACTCGAGGTCGGCCGGCGTCGGCGCCATGCCGGCGGGACGCGACAGCGGCTCGGGCGTCGGCGCGGGCTTGGGCATGCCAAAGCCGCGGCCCATGGGTTGCCGCGGCCCGCTGGCCAGCTTGGGTGCCGGCGCCGGCTCGTCGAGTTCGCCGCTGAATTCGACGAAGCCCGCTGGCTTCTTCTTGTCGTCGTCCAGCTCTCCGTCGAATTCTTGGTAGGGCATTTTCAGCTTGGGATGAATCGCCTGCCGTCAGGCGTTTGGTACACCGGCTTGCCGCCGCTCGTGCCGATCTGCTTGGCGCCGGGCGGCAGGCTCGAGACGGTGCGCGACGCGCTCTTTTCAGGGCTCGGATTCTGGGCAGGCGACGGCTTAGCGTCGGAAGGTGGCGGCTGATCCGACTTACCTCCCTTGCCGCTCTTGCCGTCCTTGTCCTTCAGCCTGTTCTCGAGCCGTGCACTCACTTCGTTCAGGCCATTGCGAGCGGACGAGATGTCCTCGACCAAGGCATCGCGCTGGGCCTTGAGCTTCTCCTTGCCGGGCTTGCTGACGTCGACCGGGTTGAGCTTGTCGAACTCGGTCAGCGCGCGGCGGGCGTCCTTCAGCGTTTCCTCGGCCGACTTGCGCAGCTGCTGGATGGTCTGCAGGCTGTCGTCCTTGGCGCTGGCTGTCGCCTTGGCTGCACGGGCGCGCTCTTCCGTGGCCTTGGCCTGGCCGAGCTCGTTGAGCTGCTGGCCCTCGCCGCTCTTGCCGAACGTACCGGACTCGCCGAGGTTGTCGGTGAGTCCCTTGGCCTCGGTGGCCAGATAGGCCTGGCTGACCTTCTGCGGCGCGATGGTGCCGGACATGATGCCCTTGGCGGCGTCCATCTTCTGCACGGTCTCGCGGCCCTTGGCGCTGTCGTCGTAGGCATCACCCTGCTGATACATGCGCGTGATCTCCCCAAGCATCTTGCGCTTCTCGGACAGGTACTTCTGCGTGGCGGATGTGACGCCGCGCGTCGTCTTGTTCTCGGCGACCATCGAGTCGCGCGGGTCCATGACGTTGTCGCCATTGGGCACCGGCTGCTCGGTCTCGTAGCCGCTCATGTCGCCGGTCTTGTTGGCGGCACGGAAGCGACGCAGCTCGGGCACGGTCATGCCCATGTCGGCCGCCAGCGTCTCTTCACCCTGGCTGCCTTCCTTGTAGTCGATGACACCCTTGGTGCCTCCGCTGCCGGACCCGCCGAGCTTGGCGGCGATGCGTGCGTCGACGTTGCGCTCGCTCGAGTCGAGGCGCTCGCGCAGCATCTGCTCCTGCAGACGGCGGCGCTCGTCATCGCTCTCGAAGTTCATCGCCGAGCTGCCCAGCGATGTGATGCCGTCGCCGAGGCCCTTCAGGGCGGCGCCGAACATGATGCCTGACATGTCACTCCTCCTGGGCCGAGGCCATGTCCAGCGCCTGGCCGACGTTGCCTTGCTGGTCGAGGGCCGCCATCTGCTGCTGGATCTGCGACGGATCGACGCCCTGATCCTGCAGGAAGCGCACGATCATCAGCTGCATGGCCTTGCTGACGACCTGGCCGTCGACCTTGATGCCGGCGGCCTCCGCTACCTCGGCGACCTCGGTCACGACAGACGTCGCCAGCGTGGCCAGCAGATCGTCGGGCACCTCGCCGTTCGTGCGCTCGTCGGCCACCTGCACGATCTGGTAGCTGATGTCGGCCAGGCCCTTGGCGGGGTCGTTGCCCTGCATGGCCTTGGCCACATCCTTCGCGCCGCCGTTCTTGTACAGCGCCTGCATGACGACTTCCATCGCTGCTTGCAGCGCGGGGTTGTCGTCGCCTCCCGACTCGTCTTCGTCGGGCATTGCCTTGCCCATGTTGTCGGTGTCGGCGTCGCTGGGACCGCCCATCTGGTCTTCATCGGGCTCGGCGTGGCCCGGCGCGCTCATGATTCCTTGCATGGTCTCTCCTCAACCGCGGAACAGCAGCGTGCCCACGTTCTTGTTGTAGCGGTCGCGGGCCTCGCCAGCCAGGCGGTCTTCGCGGTCGTTCTGCGACTTCTGGGCCATGCCCTGGCCAACGGCCGACACGAGCTGGCCGCCGGCCTGCACGAGCGCCGGCATGGCGTACGGGCTGGACATCAGGCCGCTCATGATCCCGCCGCTGGCAGCCGGCGCGGCACCTGCTGCAGCACCAGCGCTGCCAAGCGCGTAGGGCGATGTCGCGGCCGTCGACGCGCCGAGGGCGTTGACCGTGCCGGTCGCGGTGCCGCCCAGCATGCCGGGCGTCGCCGTGAGTGCATACGGGCTGCCGGCCGCCGGAGCAGCGGCACCGAGCGCTCCGGGCGCTGCGCCCATGATGCCGCCAGCAGCCGCGCCGCCGGCGGCAGCCGAGCCCGCCGCGGTGGCGCCGCTCAAGCCGCTGGACAGCGCCGAGAAGCCGCCGCCAGAGACAGCGCCGGCCAGGCCTGTCCAAGCAGACGACAGGCCCGCCGCGGCCCCGCTTGCGGCTCCCGATAGCGCGCCGGATAGCGTGCCCCAGAAGCCCGTGCCTGCGGCCGCCCCCGCGGATGCGCCTCCGAACGCGCCCAGCGCCGCGCCGCCGGTCAGGTAGATCGCGGCAGCGCCGATGACGAGCTTGCCGATCTTCGAGCTGACGACCTTCTTGGCCGCCTTGGCGATGCCACCGACGACATTGCCCACGCTGCGGACTGCGCCTGCCACGCCACCTGCGATGGTTTTGACTACTTTGCTCACGATGACCTCACTTGACGTAGACCAGGTTCGTCGACTCGCGACTGAACCCGATGCGCTTCAGAAAACGGAGAGCTCGCGGGTCGATCTTTGGCTCGCACTCGATGACGGCCAGCTTGATGATCGGCCGCTCGCGGATCCACTCGACCAGCTTGCGCAGAAGCGCGATACCAGCACCAGGTCGGCGCGACCAGAACAGCAGCATGCTGGCCTGCCAGCCGTGGAACCAGAAGCCGCGAGAGCAGCTAACGCCGACGCACGCGACCACGACGCCACCCTCGTCGGCGACCCACACGAACTGGCTGCGGTTGCCGATCATGGCCAGGGCCGTCTCTCGCATGGCGCGCGGGTCCGGCTTGACTGGCAGCGGGTCGTTGGACACCGACTCAATCGCCAGGCTGACGATGGTGTCGATGTCGCGCACGACAGCTGGCCTGATCACAAAAGTCATGCTCAGACCTCTCCGCGCCAGCGGTTGATGTCGTAGCCGTTGTCGCCAATGATCCCCGCCCGCGTTGCGGCCGGAGCATTGACCACCGGTGTGCCGTTGGCGTCGTAGCTGACGGATGCGCCGGGCGCCGCTACCGACGGGCCCGATGAGTAGCCGGGCATCGAGATCGCCGGGATGGACACGCCGTACAGCTTGGCGCCCAGCGCTGCCGTCGCGTTGCCGGCGTCGATCACGTTCTGGATGGCGGCCTTCTTGGCTGGGCCGTCCAGGTTCGGGTCTCCGGAGATCGCGCTGATGCGGTCAAGCGTCTGCTGAGCGATGCTGGCGGCGAACTGCTTGGGCAGGTTCGCGTTGTTGAGCTCGGACTGGTAGCCCATCTGCTTCAGCGTCAGGTCGTGCTGCTGCAGGAGGCGCGCCGTGTCGGCCTCGCGGTTGAGCTTGTTCTCGCCGGCCTGGAAGATCTGCCCCTCGCGCTGACTGCGCTCCTGGGCCGCGATCTGCTCGGCCTGGCGGGCGTTCATGCCGCTCTCCTGGAGCTGCTGCATGCGCGTCTGCTGGTCGCGGCTGAGCTGGTTCTGCAGCGCCTCGGCCGTGATGCGGCCGGTCTGGAGATCAGACTGCAGCTGGCGGTCGGCGGCGGCCTGCTGGCCCTGGAAGGTCTGCTGCTTGTCCAGGCGGCGGTCTTGTCCGCGCTCCTGGATCATGATGCCGCCGAGCTGGTTGTAGTTGTTGGCGTTCGCCAGCGAGGCGGCGTTGGCGGCCTGCATGTTGTCGCGCGCGGCGCCGTCGTAGATCTGAGCGTCGGTCTGAGCGATGGGCGTCGCGCGGTCGATCAGTGCGCCCTGCGCGGCGCCGACGGCGATGCTGCTGTTGCGCAGCCCCATGTCGGCAGCCATGCTCAGCGCGTTGTTGCGAGCGCGCTGCATGTGCAGGCCGTCCTTGGCAAGGATCGAATCGAGCTGACCGGACACGGTGCCCGTGGCCTTGTCGACGGTACGCGTGGTGGCGCCCGCCTCGCGGAACTGGTAGCCGCTGGGGCCAAAGACGTCGGTGCCGATGGGCTGGCTGGCCGGCGGCTGCGCGGCCTGCTGCGGCTGCGGCGACGCCACGCCAGGCGAGCCCGCCTGCGTCAAGTCCTTGCCGTTGTCGGTGGCGGCCGCGAAGCCGTCCATGATCCCTGCTGCCATGACTACTTCCTGTCTTTTTGGCGCTCGCGGAGCTCCGTTCGAATCTCGCGAAGCTCGGTCAGGATGTCGACCTTCAGATCCTTGGCGTCCTTCTCGACGCGGATGAGATCTCGCTTGAGCTGCTCGATGGCGATGGTGTGCTCACGGTCGTTGGCCACCATCGTGGAGTACGTGACTGCGATGGCACTGAGCAGCGTGACGAGCTGCAGAAGCACCGGCAACGTCATCGCCTGCTTGGCACTTCCGCTGGCGTCCATGGGTTCGCTTTGGCTCACATCGGGCCTCATTGTGGTGTTCGAAAAATTGTCCCAGCCGCGAGCCGTGCCGCCGCTCGTGGTGGTTGATGCGACTACACCACCGCCCAGCTATCCCTGGGGGTGATGCGCGCGATGTCTTCCCTGAAGCGACGGCGCCCGCCGGCCACGAACGCCGCCTCAGCCAGCTCGTTGCAGAACCAGCTGTCCGGCTCAGCCCAGTCGCGACGGAACACGAAGCCGAAGATGGCGGTCCAGTCGTACGGCTTGCCGATCTGGCTGCGCACGAACTCCATCGCGGCTTCCTCGTTGGCCAGGTCGACCTCGAGCAGCTCCATGCGCGAGTAGCGCTGCACCGCCTCCAGCAGCGGCCGGCGCTTGACGCCGCCGTGCAGGAACGTCGAGTCGATGACGTACTCGTCGTTCTCGACGATGGCGACGTGGCTCCACGGCGACCAGGTGAAGAACCGGATCAGCCATGAGCTGATCGAGTTTTGGCGGCAGAACAGCAGCTTCATGCTGGCCTCACTGGGGTTGGGGCAGGCCTTTGATGTGACGCTCGTACTCGGTGGTCTGCGTGTTCAGGATGGCGGCCTTCTTGGCCGCGGTCATCGGGCCCGCGCCCGGGAACAGCGGGTTGGCCGCGGGCTGACCGGTGGCGATCAGCGCGTCGATGATCTGGGCGTTGCGAGCGTCCTTCAAGTCGACGTACTTGCGGTCCAGGTACAGCTGGGCGCAGGCCCGGCAGAGCGCGTTGTCGCTCGACGCGATGGCCAACCAGTCGAAGCCGAAGCGGTCGCGCCACGGGCCTGTGTCGACCCACCAGTAACGCGGGTCGAGGCTCGCGTCAGACCACGCCGGTGCGGAGACTTGTGCGGTGCCGCCTTCAAAAACGCCGCTGGAAATTTCTCGCATGATGATCAGCTCCGGTGCATCTGGTACAGCAACTGCAGCTTGTCGGTCTCGGTCGGGTTCGCGCTGACGTAGGCGGCTTCCACCTTGAACGACTTCTGGAACACGATGGGCTCGGAAGGTGCAAACACGCCAGCGCTCGCGAACGCGCCAGCGGCGAAGATGCCGTTGCCGTTGGCCGCAATCGCTGAGCTGGTAGCGTCGAATACGACTGTGCCGTCCACTGTGACGCGCAGCCTGATGGTCCGCGACGTCGCATCCACAGTGCCGATGGCAAGCAGCGGCACGCGGCCGGCGCCGCTGGTGACGTTCAGCAGCGTGGACAGCACGCCGCTGTTCATCAGCCCAGACCCGATTGCTCGTGCCGACGCCATGGAGGCGGCGTTCATGCTGACAGTGGAGGTGCCCCCGCTGGAATGCGAGTTGATGATGGACGTGGTCGGCCGCTGGCCTCCGATGGTCGAGCGCTTCGTCATTGTTCAATCACTCCAGTTGCCGTGCGGACGAGCTCGACGGAGTCGTAGTCGACGTCGAGCACAAGCGTCGCATCACCGTCTCGGAAGGTGCCATTGCCGCCGCCGTTGACGGTGACGTTGTTGAGCGAACACAAACCCTTGATGTCGACCAGCTTGATCCAGTCCTTTGCCGCCATCACGGGCAGCGTGACGGCAAACGCGCCACCGGAGCTGTCGACGTGGTACGTCGTGTTCGCAGTGAGCACCAGGCCGTTGCTTGCCACCGTCAGAGCGGTCGGCGCACCCCACCAGCTGTCGGTCGTGTAGACGCCGCCTGTGATGCGCAGCGTCTTGCCGTTCTGGCCAGCGACGCCTGGCAGGATGCCGTAGAGGTTCGCCGCCGTCGTGGCCGCTTCGTTGGCTGACGCTGCCGCCGCATTGGCTGCGGTGATGGCGTCCTGCATCTGCTGCTCGGTCGCCGTGATGCGCGCCACCGGGTCGCCGCCAGCGTCGAAGTACAGGGCGCGGCCAGCGCGCACGTCCTTGAGCGGCAGAGCACCGATGGCAGGGTCTGTGGGCTGACACTTGAGCGAGCGGTCGAGCTCGGCGGCCGTGAGATCCAGGCCTGTCTCGAGCAGCGTGAAGTTGGCGGCGACGTCGCCAGCGCGTGCGCGCTGGAACGCCGATAGGTTGGCCAGGTAGGCGAAGAAGCGATTCATGGTCAGCTCATCCTGGTGGTCTTGCGCAGGGCAACCCGGAAGGCCAGGTTGTTGATCGTGTGGCCGAAGTCGATCTTCGAGCGCGAGTAGAAGGTCGGCGAGATGTTGTGGCCCGAGCCGCCGATGCGTACCTTGGGCATCTGCTCAGATCCGGCGTCCCAGTTGAAGGTGTCCCAGCTCGCGATGTCCCAGACGCCGCCGGCACCGTAGCCGCTGACCGACTGCACGAGCGTCTCGCGCTTGTTGGGCGAGCCGCTGCTGAACTCGAAGCTGCACTTGATGGACGAGAAGCGCTGGCTGGTGAGGGACACGAAACAGTCGTAGAACGTCTTGTCGACGTAGGCGCTCTTGAGGCTGGCCGGGTTCAGCTTGAAGTACGACTCGATGTCCTGGCCGTCAAACGACGGCAGCTCAGCGATCTCGTATACGAAGCCATCGGTGGCGCCAAAGAACGTGCGGCGGCGCGTGCCGACTAGGCCGCTCCACATGCACGTCGGCCCGACTGGGTACTGGATCGAGGTGGCGGCGACGACCTTGGCGCCTGCCACCAGGCACACCAGGCCGCTGCCGTCGGAGCCCATGAAGCGGATCTGGTTCTCGCTGCCGGGCATGTCGACGCTGCACGCGTAGCTGAACGTGTTGGCCACGGCGATGGCCGCGTCCTGGTAGTTCTTGCCGACGTCGTTGGCCTCGAAGCCGCCGTATTTCTGCGAGGCCCTGAAGCTCAGCAGGCCTGAGTTCGACAGCGCGAACAGGTCAGAGGCGAACACTGCGGCGCCGGGCAGCGCGCCGTCCTCGGCGTTGAGGTTCTGCAGCTCCATGCCGGACGACGGGGCGCCCTCGAGGAACTTGCCGCCGCGGTCGGTGAAGATGGCCAGCGCCTTGCCCGACAGGCTGGCGTAGCCGGTGATCTTCGCGCCGACGGCGAACTCCTGGGCGCCGCTGATGCCGTCGAACACGACTGGCACGCCTGCGTTGCTCCACATCATCGAGCCGTCGATGGCCAAGATCAGGCGGCTGAGGTGCTGGCCGACGTGCTCGGGCTTGTCGTTGGGGTCGCCGGTGTTGATCGGCGTCGTCGTCGTGCCGTCGAACTCGAAGGCCCGGCCGACGCCATTCACCACGTACAGCTTCTCGCCCGTCGAGGCGCCGCTGAAGTTGAACGCGATGCTGCGGTACTTGCCGCCCGGCGGTAGGGTGATGGCTGTCTGCGCGCCGCCGAGCGTGAGCGCACCGCCGCCGGTGGACGTCGCGGCGCCGGCCGTGAAGTTGCCGCCAGCACGGCCGGAGATGATCAGGCGGCCCGTGTTGACGCCGCTGGCCAGGCTGCCGGTCTCGACGACGACTGCCATGACGTTGGCCGTCACGCCGCCGCGCGTCAGCACGTCGCCCTTCTCCACGCTGGTGTTGGCGTTGGAGAAGGCGATCTCCTCGCCGAGATCCACCTGGACCCAGCCGGCGGCCGTGGCGCGGTACATGAGGCCCGACAGGCCGTCAGCGGCGTCTCGCCAGGCGTAGACCTCACCCTCGAGCGATGCGACGCCACGCGTGGCGCCAGAGCCCGGCACGGCTGCAATGCTGGGCCGACGGATGTCCGCGGCCAGGCTGAGGTAGGTGGCGTCCTGCTCGAGCGAGATGCCGCCGGCCGGCGTGAGCGTCGAGACGACACCGGACGGCACGCCAGCGACCAGGACCGGCGTGCCGGCCACGATGCCGCCCACCACCTCGGCCAGCACAGTGCGCGTGGCCGACTCGATGTAGGCGACGACGGCCGTGGCAGCGCCGATGGTGACCGCCGTGTTGGCGGCCGGCGGCGCGGTCCAGGCGATGCCGACGATGGTGTAGGGGGCGGACGACGGCGCTGGCTTGCCGCTGAAGCGCTCGTAGCCCTTCGTGCGCCGGTAACCGCCCTCGAGGGCCGGCTCGTAGTTCAGGCAGGCCGCCAGCGTGCCCTCGCGGCGCGCCTGCGGCGGCCCCGCGGTGACCAGGCCGCCGGCCATGACGACCCACCGCACATCGTCTTTGGCGAAGCGCATCATGCGAGCGGGTCGCCCCAGGTGACGGGCTCTTTCTCGGTGCGGTCCAGCGCGCCCCACACCTGCTTGTAGCCGGCATCGGCCTCGCTGTAGACCTCGGGCAGGTTGTCGGTCGCCGCGATCTTCATGGCCGCCAGGTAGACGATGGCCATGTGGAACTCCTCCGGCATGACGGGGATGTCGGTCGACGCGACCAGGAGGGACGCAGCCAGCTGCACGGTGCCGCTGACCGTGTAGATGCCGTCGGGGATCGACCCCAGCCAGATCGTGTCGCTCTCGTCGACGGCCAGCACCGACGGTGCGCCGGGCTGGGTGACGCCGTAGATGAACGCGTCCTCGTAGTCGCTGAACTCCCACAGGCCCAGGAAGGTCCGGCCGGCTTTGTTGCCGAGCGGCCAGCACGCTGCGCTGCGGGTTTCGAACATGTAGCGCCGGATCGCCGACAGGCCGCCGGGCTTGATCGACTCGGTCACCAGCGGCACCGTGTAGTTCGGCTTGCCGGCGACCGTGTTGAATTCGAAGCGCTTGCGCATGAAGCGCCAGATGTCGCTCGACTGCTGGATCTCCAGCCAGGCGTCGTTGACCCGGCGCACCACGCGCGCATGGTCACCGGTCTGATCGACCGTGCCGGCGATGACGCCGGACACGTTGCATCGATCAGCAACCTGGCGGCAGATCTCGAGGAAGTTCATGTCAGGCGGTGGCCGAGGTGACGATGTTCTTCAGCCATGCGCGGCCGCGGGCACCGCTGGGGTCGTGCTGCACGCTGAACGGGTAGCTCAGACGCAGAGCGACCTTCTCGCGGTAGCCCTTGAAGCCGTCGGGGTCGGTGCGCGACTCCTGCACCAGGCGGGCAGTCTTCGACTGGGCCAGCACGGCGACGTGATAGCGGCGCATCTTCACGGGCTGCGTGCTGTCGCGCTTGGCGGCGACGTAGTGGCCGTTCACACGCAGCTCGACGACCTCGGGCTCGGTCTCGTTGGCGGGGTCGTGCAAGACCACCTCGAGCTCTTCAGCCATGAACTGCTCCATGTCCAGCTCGCTCTTGCCAAGCCGCGACTCGGTGTCCAGGACGATGGCCTGGTTCTCCAGCGCCATCTCGACGCGCTCGGGCGTCTGGAGCACGCGCTCCTCGCCGCCGTCGATCTTGTCGCTGCCGTCGTTGTCGCTGCGGCCCTGACGCTCGAAGCTGTGGGACGTCGCGGGCTTCGCGAAGCCGGGCATGGCGCCGGGGGCTCCGCCGATCTGCAGCGGCGACGTGCGGGTGAAGGTTTTTTCCAAGGTGGTCTCCAGTTGTTGGGCGGGCCCGCCGAAGCGAGCCCGCGGTGCCGTCAGGCGATTACGAGCGCAGCGGCTCGCCGGGGATGGTGGCGCAGTTGATGAACGTCACCAGGCCGGTCGTGGCCGCCGTGCCGCCCAGCGCGTTCGTGCCGGGCACGAAGGTCACGCCGGCGTTCACCTGCACGCGCATGGCGCCGATGAACACGCGGCCGCGGCGGTTGGCCGGGAACTGCAGCGGCACGGTGCCGTTGGCCAGGTCGCCCGGATGGGCGATAGGGCCAGGGAAGAACGACAGCGCGCCGGCCGTGTCCATGTAGATGCCGTACAGCCGCACGGAGCCCGTGACGGCGCCGGCAGCGGTCTGCACCGTGCGGTTCTCACCGGTGAACGCGCCGTTGGTGGCGACGCCCCAGGTGGCCGGCAGCGTGACGCTGACAGCCATGTTGTCGGTGATGGCCTTGCTGTAGAACTGGCCGTCGATGACGTACGGAATGACGGCAGTCGTCTTCACGGTGCCGGCGGCGGTGCCGGCAGCCAGGGCGCCGCTGGCCAGCGCGAAGTTGCCGCCTTGCGAGAGTTGCAGGTTGTCCATGGTGGATCCTCTTTCTGGTGTGGTGGTGCGGCTGCTTACTGCGCGGTGAGGCGCGCGGCGGCGAGCTGCATGGTGGCGTTCGGGTAGCCGGCTGCGCCAACCGCGGCGCCGGCATTCAGTGCTGCCTGCAGCGCCGTGTACTTGGCGCGGATGTCGTCGAGCTCAGCGCGGATGGCCTGGAACTCGGCGATCAGCGCCTGCTTGTCGGGCGGCGTGAGCGAGGTGCACCGGTTGAGGTTGATCAGGAAGGGCATGACGTGCTCCGGTTCGATCAACCCGGGCCGGAGCCCGAGTTAATCATTGTGATACTTAGAGCGCCGTGACAGCGACTTCCACGCGGCACATCCAGTTCTCGTTCAGACGGATGGCCGTCTTCCAGAACGTGGCGCCGACGTAGCCGAACTGGCCCATCGGGTTGGCGTGGTTCTTCGACTTCGCCGGCAGGTACGTCGGATCGATGGCGCCCATGCCCTTGACCGCAACTTGCGCCCAAGCCTCGCGCCCAACGACCATCACAGGGTACACATCCGAGGCGTTAGCACCCGTGCAGGCGATGCCGTTGGACAGCACCGTGCCGACAGCGGCGTTGGCGCCGGCCTGGATGAACGGGCGGAAGTACGGGCTGGTGATGAAGCGGAACTGCTCCACCGCGCCGATCTCGCGCTCGTGCACCGGTTTCTGGACGCCGTACTCGACCACCGGGGTGAAGCCCGGCAGGTTGCGCACGTCGGCCTCGACGTCGGTGTGCACGAACACCAGGTAGGCGGGGTGCACCGGGGCCGTGCCGAAGTCCGGGCCGGCGGCCAGCTTCTCGGTCACGCGCTGGCCGTGGGCGGCCTCGATGATCCGGGCGACCTGGCGCAGCTTGGGCAGCGTCAGCACGGCGGTGATCTGCGCGCGGGCGGTGCCGTTGGCGAAGACCACGTTGGTGCCGCCGCGGACCACGCCGTAGGCGATCAGCTCTTCGAGCGTGCCCATGTGCTGGCCGACGCGCGAGACCATGTCCTTCGGGATGTCGTCCTCGTACAGGCTCTCGGCCTTCGACGACAGCTTCATCAGCACGCCGTACTGCTGGACGGTGCAGTTGACGTCGTCGTAGTCGATGGTACGGGCGGCGGGCGTGACGCCTTCGGCCAGCAGGTAGTCGTTGACGTTGACCTGGGGCGCGCCGTTCGTGCCGGCGTCGATGGGACGCGGGCGACGGAAGACGACGGTGTCGGTCTTGTTCTGCGGGATCTCTTCCTGCTCACCGAAGGTGCTCAGCACCTTGATGGGTTCGGCGGCCTTGAGCATGTTGCGCTCGGCCATGATGAGATTCCGCGACTGGACGGTGGAATACTGTTGCATGACTAACCTCGTTGTTGGTTCTGCTGTCGTTCTTGCTCCGACAGGTGGGCCCAGTACTCGGCAGGCGTCATCTGGTCGACGCTCTTGATGCCGCGCTGGGCCGACTGGCCGGAGCGGTGGATTTCTGAGACACCGGCGAACGACTCCAAGCCGCGCTGCGCGCCTGGCTGCTGTCGTGCGGTCTGTTCCTGGCGATGCAGCTCAAGCAGGCGAACGGCGTCGTCCCAGTTGGGGCTGTGGCCCAGCATCTGGACTTCGCGCGGCTGGCGGTTGAACCAGCCGACGAACTCGGGCTGCTGGATCTGCTGCTGCCAGCCCTTGAAGCCCTTGCCTTCGATGTAGGCCTCCCGCTTCGCGACGGCGATTTCTTCGTCGCGAGACAGGGCCTGCGCCTGGGGCTGCTGCTCCTGGGGCTGCGGCTGCTGGATGGCGCGCACGGCGGCAAGCTCTTCCTTCAGGACGGCGTCGAGCTGCTCAGCAAACTCGGGGTACGTGTCCTTCAGCTTGTCGATTGCGCGCTGGCCACCGGCCTGCGCCTGCTTGATCTGTGCCTCGGTCGGTGCCGCACCGCCGCTCTCGCGCACGGCCTGGGCCGCCTCGCGCTGGCGCTGCATTGCCGACTTCAGACCGCCGATGCTGCCCTCGGTGGAACGGACTCGCCCGGCGAGCTGCTCGACTTGCGCCTGCAGTCCTGCCATGTAGTCACGCACCTCCGATGGGAGGCCTGCAAACTTGTCGACGGGCTGTGCATCGGTCTGCGCGGTCTGGCCGGTCTGTTCGACGGGCTGGGTTTGCGAGGCGGATTGCGCGGCCTGGACGGCGTCTGCAGTCGCTGCTTGGGCCGCGGGTGCGGGCGCCGCCTGGGTGGTGATGCCGCTGGCCTCTTCGGCTGCAACTTCATCCCAGAGGCGCCTGCGCTCCTCGGCCGTCATCGACTTGGTCGTTGTCTCGGTGCTCATGTCAATTCAATGGGTCAAGGCCAAGCTCTTGGAGCTCGACGAGAGTGCCGACGGGAAAGTTCTCCGGTCGACTGCGGTCGCTTGCGCTTGGCTGCTGGCCGAGGGCAAGGATGTTCTTGACGGCTTTGATCTGACCTCTGATCACTGCCGTGTCGGTGACGCCCAGCGACTGGGCGTCATTCGACTCACGAAGGCGCTCGAGCTCGGCTTCAAGCGCATTCGTGAGTCGCTTCCAGGTCTCAGACCGGAAGTCGTTGGGACGGAGTTCGTGGTTCATTTGGCCAAAGAAAAAGGCCACCCGGAGGTGGCCTTTCGTTTGCTGGTATGCGGCGGTCGCAATGACCCGGGGCTCAATGTATCCACGGCTACTAGCCGTGCGCAGAGTGGTGGCTGATCAGATGCCAGCTCCGGTACTGGTGCGCAGCGCCGCCTCGGCGTTGAAGAGCTGGCGGTCGTTGTCGATGTCCAGCGCCTGCATGCGCTCCTTGGCCGCGTTGGCTTCGGCCGCCAGGCGCTCGGTCTGGTCGAGCTTGAGGATCGTCGTGTCACGGGTCAGCGACATGTCGGTCATCGCGATCTCGTACTCGCCCTGCTCACGCTCGCGGTTGTAGGCCAGCGCCTCGCGCTTGAGTGCAGCCTCCTCGGCCGCGCGCTGCGCGTCGAACTGCCGCTGCTTGTCGCGGTCATCGAGCTCCATTTGCTTGGCTTGCACGACGGCCTGGGCACGCATCGCCTGCGGATCCTGCGGCGGCGGGGAGTTCTTCGCCGCTTCCTCGTTGGCTGCGATCTCCTCGTCCGTGAACATGATGTCCTCGGGCTTCTGGCGCATGGCCTTGAGCGTGACCTTGAGCTCCTTCTTCGGGTCGATGTACTTCTCGAAGCGCGGGTTGCTCGTCACGTTGATCATGTTCAGCGCGCCCTGGTTGGCGATGTCGCGCTCCAGCAGTGCCGTCGAGCCGATGGCGATGATCTCCATGTCCCCCTTGATGGACTCGTCGGGGTTGTACTGCATGTGCCAGTCGAAGTAGCGGCCGATGTGCGGCGACGTGATGTTGTCGTCGTACATCTTGGCCCGGTAGCGCAGCACGGCCGTGGCGTTGCTGAACAGCATGACCATGCCGCCGAGCGTCTCCGGCGGCGCCTTGCCCTGGTCGCCGCTGAGCAGCTGCGGCATGCTGACCTCCTGGTCGGCGAACTTCATCGCGGCGTCGGCGATGGCCAGCAGCTCCTGGAGGTGGGAGTTGAAGTTGAAGACCGCGAAGGCTTTCGTGACGTCGATGCCCTCCTTCGCGCGCCAGGCCTTGTTGGGCGTGATGGTCATGCTGCCGTCGGTGGGCTCGATGCCATCGCCGATCACAACCTGCCCGCCGCTCGCGTTGCGCCCGTTGTCCATGACCTGGCGCCAGGCGGCGATCACGGCCGCCTGCTGGTGCTCGAGATCCTCTGGCAGGCTGTGGCCGTAGGGGCTCTCGTCGGACTTGCGGTAGCACCACACGTCGCACGGCAGCACCTTCTCGTCCAGCCAGTACGGCATGGCGCCGATGATCTGGTCTTGGCACATCACGATGACGCCATAGTCGACGTCGGTCAGCGGGTCGCCGTTGGTGCCCCAGCTGCACAGCGTCATCTGGTCGGGCTCGATGGCGCCGTAGTACGTCCACAGCTCGTAGGTGTCCTCGGCGCAGCCGGTGCGCGTGACGCGGCCCTCGACGACGGTGACGCGCGTCGGCTTGGTCTGCAGGATGCGGCTGATGCGCTCGGCCGAGAAGCCAGGCGCCTCGGCCAGGTCGCGCAGCTCCTTGCGGGTGGCGCGCTTGAGCAGCCAGACGCCCTGCCCGCGCTGGTGGTCGTTGCCGCACGCCGGGTCGAACCACACGTCCCAGGGGTCGTAGCGGTAGCTGCGCGGCACGATCTTCTTCGACTGCATCTTGCGCATGCCGAAGCCGGGCTGGTAGCTCCAGCGGCTCGAGTACTGGGCGCTCGGCATCGGGCCGAACAGCACGCCGGTGCCGAGCCGGTAGCCGTCCTCGATGACCTTGCGCTGCTCGGCGTTGTAGGCGCCCTCCTGGAGGTCGTCATCGATGGCCTTCTCCATGCCCTCGCGCGCTTCCTCCACGGCCGCCAGGTAGGCGCTGGCCTCCTGGTGTGCCGTCAGGCCCGTCGGCGTGTTGGTGCCCGGGATGACCGTCGGCCGCATGTCGCTGATCATGCGGCTGATGTCCTCGGGCACCGGCGTCGCGCGGATGCCCCAGTTCTTGCCGTCGGTGGGCAGCAGGATCTCGCAGGTGCGGGCGACGGCCTGCTCGACCTTGGGGCGCACGATGTTGACGACCAGGCGGCTGCGCTGCTGCGGTGGCAGGCGGCGCGCCGGGCCGGTCTTCAGCGACTCCACGAATGCCAGCTCAGCCTTCGCCTGGCTGCCGTCGTAGAGGATCTTCGACTTGCGCCAGCGGCTCTCGACGCCGGACTGCGAGCGGTAGCGGACCCACTGGTCGCGCAGGCCCACCATGCTGGCGTGCACCCGCTTGACCAGCTCGTCGATCTGACGCGCCGCGGTCCCCTCGTCCTGCCCGGGCTCGCGGGCCTGGTTGTAGGCTTCGGCTTGATTAAGCATTGTGATACTTTCGGCGTCTATTTCTGCGGCTCGTCAGGTCGAGCTGCATCAGAACTGCTGCCACCACCCGTTGCTCAGTGCGAGCTCCGGCATAGTGACTGCGTCCATCGTGCCGTTGTCGATCTGGGTCTTGATCGCGGCCGCGATGGTCTCGAGGTCACCTTGGCGGATCGAGATGCCACCTGCCGCACCCATCGCGCCGTCGCTCGTGCCGGTCCTGACAACTCGATGCAGCATCAGGAATGCATCCGTGCGGTTGGTCGCCATCGCCGCGATTGCATTTGTGATGTTGGTGATGTTCGTCGCCTCGTTGGCAGTCGTCCCGGCCCAGGTGTGGCCAATGATCGGGAGTGCCATGTGTCCGTACTTCGATGTGGCGTCGAAGTTGTAGCTAGCAGGTTGAGCCGAGCCGACCACGTTGCCGACGTTTCGGCACGTCGTGAAGCCCGCATCCCTCATCGCGTTGAGGTAGCGGAGGTCTCCGCTGAAGGCCTGGAACTTCCCCTGCGGCCAGACGTAGCACTTTTCGAAGCCTGGCACGCTGAGGCCCTGATCGTTGATCCACTGGCGCGCCGCCCGCGCGTCGGCCACAGCATTCGACACGGGGTCGCCGGTGGCGGCGTAGAGGTCGACGATGTTGCTGCCTTGGGAGGTGGCATCCGACGGCCACGGCCCGTGCGCCACCAACGCGTTGCCGCTATCCACAAAGGCGCGCAACTGTGCAAGCGTTGAGTAGCCATTCCCTGCCCCTTGAACGCTACCAATCACAGCCATGGTTTGCTTGATTCCGCGGCTGCCGAAGCTGTCGACGCCAAGCCGGAACGCGGAGTCGTAGCCGTCGTCCCACACCACGCAGATGCGAGACTTGCGTGCTACAGGGGCGATCCCGACCGCGTAGATGAAGACGGTGCAGGTTTGCCCCGCCAACGGCTGCACCCTGAATTTGCATTGACCGATCTGCATCGGGTACGTTGGAGCACCGATGGGGGTGAGCGCCGCCCTGCGGAAGTGGTACGTGTTGGCGCCCTGCTGCTCAAAGCTGTTGCTCGTCGGATTGGTAAGCCCGTACTGCACGAACCCGCTTGCGCCGTTGGTGTATGTCGCATCGTTCTGCGACACGTAGAAGGTGAAGTAGTCCAGCCCGGTCGAGCGGTCGCCGTGCGCGCAGATAAATGCGTCGCCATGGAAATAGCTGTCCACCATGCCGGGGATCGCGATGTCGCATGGTGCGCCCACGCCGGTGACGATCTTCAGCGCCGGCATGCCGTTCGGACCGGTCGTTACGGTCACCGTCGGGGCGCCGGCAACGATGGAGATCTGCGACAGGGAGATCGCGTCTCCGCCGAAAGACGGCTGAGGAGCCTTTGCCCCCCGAATCCATGACCCCGCTGACAACGCTTTGATGGCGGCAGTGTCGCTGCCAAGACCCTCTTTGAGGACTTCGCTCGGCCGCACGAGCACAGGCTGCCCGTTGTCCCACCCCATCATGAAGTCGGGGGCGTTGTTGACGACGTTGGTAGGTTGACGCATAACTGTCTTTCTGGTGGTTATGTTCAGACCCAGCGGAGCTGCAGGGCCAGGGCGAGGAGACCGGAAGCCAGGAGGCTGAAGACGGCGTCCATGAGCTCGACCCCGTGCACCGGCCGCTCGCCTCTGGCGATGGCATCCAGGTTGCACAGGTGGTCGGCAGCTTCCTTGGTGATGGCGAAGGTCAGGCCGGCGATGAACGCGCAGACCGCGACCATGTTGAGCTCGGCCTTGATGGCCAGCATGCCCAGGCCTGCGCCGTACAGCGCGACAGGGATGCCAGCCATGGCGTGCAGCACCCAGTCGCGCCGCAACCGCGTGACGCGGACGACGACATCAGCGATGCCTGAGACGAGACGAGCGGCTTGCTTCAGCATTGTGATACTCCGGTCAGTAGAAGGTGAGGTCGTCCTGCGGCACCCAGGCTTCGGACGCCGGGGGTTTCTCCTTGCGCTGCTCGGCCGGGTAGGCGAAGGTGAGCGCCAGGCTGTCTGCGCGGTCGGGCGACTTGATTCCGCGCTTCTTGGCCTCCTGCTTGCTCTCGATGAGCAGCAGCTGGCCCTTGTACGAGTAGCGCAGCGCCGACAGGTCGGTGGTGAGCTCGGGCGTCTTGGGGATGCTGACAGCACCCTTGAGCCACTCCTTCATCTCGCGCCACATCCGAGCCCGCAGGTTGTAGTTGTGGCCGTCGTCGAGCTGCAGGCTGGAGTTCACGTCGACCACCAGGTGGCCGTAGGTCTCGTTGCGCCTCAGCATGTCGGCCACGCCAGCGCCCAGGCCGATGGTGTCGACGGCGATCTGCGCGGGGATCTCCGGCAGCGTGCGCAGCCAGTCCAGCGCGCGGCCTGCCGTGTCGACGATGTCGGCCTTGCCGCTCTCCACCTGCGGGTAGCAGAGCTTGCCCTGGCGCGCGGTGAAGACGCTCTTGTCGTTGCCGAAGCGCGCCACGTCGATGCCCACCATGAGCGGGCCGATGGGGAACACGTCGGCCGGGCCGCGGGCCTGGGCGGCCGTGACGATCTTGCCGGCGATGTAGCTGTCGGTGACCGACGCCGAGTAGTCGCGGTCGATCTCCTGCGCGACCACCTCGGGCTCGAGCTTGTTCTTCTGGTCTTCGTACCAGGCCTGGTCTTTGCGCGGGTCGTCGCGCCAGTCGAAGACGAACACCGGCCAGCGGCCGCCGTGGCGCTTCTGGTAGAACGGGTTGCCTGGGCCGTTGACGGTGGACAGGTGGATCTGGCAGTTCGTGGACTGCGACAGCGCGGCGTCCACACTGGCGGCCTGCTCGAGGAACGCCGCCTCATCGACGAAGTAAATGCCGGCACGAGCGCCGCGGCCGATGTTCTTGCCCGCCTCGCCGACGACCACCGAGCTGCTCTCGGGGTTCACGACCTTCATGAACGGCGCGTGCACGGTCTCGCTGTAGCCGGCCGGCTTGAACTCGACGGGTAGCAGGTTGATGAACTGCCGCAGCTTCCAGAACAGCGACTTCGGGTCGTCGAGCTTGTCGACGTAGTCCTCGGTGCGCGAGCCGAAGCCGGCCACCATGCCGTCGTAGAAGATCCAGAACCACGCGGCCAAGCCGACGCAGACCCACGAGATGCCCATGTCGCGGCTCTTCTCGATGAGGCCGTGCTCACGGGCGCGCCAGCGCTCGACGATCCACGCGACGCACTCGGCCTGGCGCTTGAACAGCACGAACGGGATGACCGCCGGCAGATCGCGCTCGATGTTCCGCGGGTCGAACGTGCAGCCCCAGTCGCAGATGAACGCGACGGGGTTGTCCTTGTAGAAGGCCTTCAGCGCCTCGACGTCGACGGCGCCCGTGCGGATGCGCCGCAGGATGGCCGTGCGCTGGCGCCAGGCCCGGTCGTAGTCGGGCTCGCGGTGGTTGAACCACGCCCACTGCTCGGGGATCTCGTCGAGCTTCAAACCGCACCCCCAGCGATGGCCGCCTTGTAGGCCTCGGCCGGCGTCTGCGTGACGTTGGACTCGATGGGCGCGCCACCGCGGATGCCGCCGATCTCGAGCTGCGACTTGTCGCCGTACTCGGCCGGGTTGAGCTTGGCCGCCAGCTTGGTCTTCGCGTCGATGGCGGCGCGGAAGTCGCCGTTGCGCAGCGCGTCCTCGGCATGCGTCAGGGCCTCCTCCGTCAGGCGGTGCGCGACGTGCTGCCTTGCCAGGTTGTACTTGCGCACGCCGTCGACGGTGGCCGTGATGGTGGACCGCAGATGCGCGTGGCTGACGCGAAAGCCCAGCAGCTCGGTGACGTACTCGGCGAGCTTGATCATCGACTCGCCCTCGACGAACCTGTCCAGAATGGTGTCCAGATTCGTGGGTGTCGTAGGCTCGCCGTCGTTGGGCCGCTGGTCGACGTCGAGCGCCAGCCAGAACGCGAGCTTGCCCTTGGGCATGGGGATCTCGGGGTACTTCTCGCGCCAGGCCTTCATGCGCTCGACCCACCACGCGTCGTCCCGAATCGTCGGGGCCGCGGGCTTGGCCTGCTGCTTGGGCTTCGGTGTCGGGGTCTGGCCCGGCATCCGTCGGGCCCAGCTGGGCATCTGCATGGCTTCGTGCTGTCTCGAGTGAATGCGTGCCAGGTCGGTGGATCCACGGGAGACAAGACGCTTCACCACCGACCGGCACGCAAAACAAAGGCCACCCGAAGGTGGCCGTGTTCGTGGGCGCAATTGCCCGCGCAAACTCTAGGACAGCGTCAGCGGCGGTGCGCAGGTGGTGGCTGATCTAGGCGCCGGTGATCAGCGCGACGATCAGCCGCAGGATGGTGCCGAGGATCAGCAGGATGGCGAGCACGCCGAGCAGGTAGTGCATCATGGCCTCCGGCTCATGTAGCCCAGCAGCCAGGCGCTGCCGAGGATGGCCACGAGCAGCAGCACGCCGGTCGCATCGATTGGTCGGCAGTCGACGACGCGGCCGATCCAGGTGGTCAGCTTGGCCCAGATCAGCACGAGGGCTGCCAGGCTGATCACGCGGTAGATCATGGCTGCTGCTTCTTGCCCTGCGCGGGGGGATTGGAACCAGCCTCAAAAGTGAGCATCTCGTCGCATGCCTGGTCCAGTCCTTCCGGTGTGTAGGTCAGCCATACATTGGCCGGGTCGGTGATGCGCGGGCCGAAGCTGTATTGCTTGTCGCGGAGAACTCGATACCGCGCTGCGTCTCGTATGTCGGCTTGAAACTGCGCTTCTGCCTTGGCGGCCAGCTCCGCCAGCGCTTCGTCATGCTCGTGCGCAATCTCAGCGCCCAGCGCTTTCACCGCCACCGGCTCTGCCTGCGCGGCAGCCCGGCGCTTGAGCATGTCCTCGACGCGCTTGGCGGCGCGCTCGATCTGCCCGACCTTGAGCGGCAGCGGCTCGTGCGCAATGGCGCCGTAGATCAGTTGCCACAAGGCAAGGCCACGCTCATCCCCAACCGTCAGGGATGGGGAGCGCTTGAACGCCTCCCACGCTGCCAGATCGTCCGCGTGGATGCGGTGCTCGTTGACGCTGGAGAACGCGGAGTAGTGCTTGCCGCACAGATACCACTTCTCGTCGGAGCGGTAGACGGTCTCGCTATCTTCGTTGTGATCGCGATGTTGGTAGCGGAACTCGACGCGGAAACCATTGGCCCAGGCGCAGATGATGTCCGCGATGGGGTGGGGCTTTCGGGTGGGTGTGGTGGTGGTCATGTGTTCTTCCCGTACATCGGAATCAGGCGGAGCGCTCGCGAAGCCGGGCCATGCCCCGCGCGACGAACTCCAGTTCTTCGGGCGCTTCAACCGCAGCACAAGGGCCGTCGTGCCCAGCCTCGCGCGTGCAGCGCCAGCCGGGCGGCGGTACTTGGCACACCTTGGCGTCGGCCTCTGCCGCTGCGTAGCCGGCGATGAATGCCTCTCGGGCATAGGCGCGCATCTCGTCGTCGCTGTAGTCGCAGTCCTGAGCGATGGCGAGGTAGCCGCACGCGCATGGCGGGTGCCTGTCTCGCGTGGCCGGGGTGAACGATGTGCCGCACTTCGTGCAGAAGGCCGCGCGGCGCTTCTGCGGCAGCGGGGGCAGGGTGTCGGTGGTCATACTGAGTTCGGGGGATGGGAAGGTCAGGCGCGCTGGGCGCGACGGCCAAAGTAGATGGATGCCAAGGCCCCGGGCAGCGCCAGGGCCACCAACAGGGCGCCAGCGACAAAGCGGCCGAGGTTCCACTGCCAATCGACGAACCCGGCTTCAAAGAAGAAGGCGGAGAAGATCAGCACTGCGCCACCCGTGGCCGAGGCCAGTGCGACCGCCATCAAGGCGACGCACAGGAAGGAAGTGCAAACCTGGAAGAGAGCGCGAAGTGCAATGTTCATGGTCGAGGCTTGGGGATGGGATCAGGAGGCCGGCAGGAGCTTGGCCGCCGCCTTGTCGCGTTCGGCCTGGCGGCGCTCGGCGGCCCACGCTTCGGCCTGCGTCACGATGTCATCCACCGTGTCGGCGTACAGCCAGCGCGTGTAGTAGTTGCCCCAGCTGTAGCTGCTGGCGCTCTTCGTCACGGGCCGCATGACGGGCGTGGCGACCTGGGCAAGAAAGCCCATGCGAGAGTGATGCGCGGCCTCATACGCGAAGGCTTCGTGGTCGGACGGGTCGGCCTCAAACCCCGGGAACAGGCGGTCGAAGTCTTCCGGGTCGGCTTCGTCCAGAAACTCGGCCAGATCGTCGTTGGGGCGCTCGTCGCCGAAGGCGCCGAACAAGGGGATGCACTTCTCGATGCGGATGCTGGCCTGTTCAAGGCGGTCGTTGAATGTGGTGTTCATGTGTCAGTTCCAAGTATTCGAATCAGGCGCGCACGAGGTACGCGTGTTCCCAGGTGGCCGGGTCGCCAGCAAGTCCGGCGCGCGATGGGTGCGGGTCGAACACCACCTGGCCGTTGCAACCGACAACGGCGTGAGTGACGCCATTCCCTCGGGGCGACGGTCCGCTGATCTCATGGAATACGTCGCCGTCATCGCCGAAGAAGCCGCCACCGGAGCGCGCCGGGATCACGAGATAGACGAAGCCGTGCGACCGGCAGAAGCGCTGCAGCGACTCCCAGTACTCGGTGGCGTCTCCGTTCGCGTCCTGCAAGAAGTGCGGCACCTGCTCAATGGGCAGCTCAAGCAGCGATGCGATGACGGCGCGCTGGCAGTCTCCGTGCTGGCCGATCTCGGGCCGGTGGACAAATTGCTGATCGACTGGCTTCATCAGGCCCTCCACCAGGTTGCCCAGATGGCCCACCCGGCCAGGGACGGGATCGCCCAGAAGACGGCGTAGAAGATGAAGATGAACATGCTGCCCAGCCCGCCGCCGTAGCCGCCGCCACCGTCGAACATGCCCTGCATGAGGCACAGGACGGTCACGCCGATGAAGAGGGCGAGGCTGAGGCCGAGCAGGATCAGCGCAGGGAGTGAAATGGTCAGGGTCATGGATAGTTCCAAGGGTGGGATCAGCCGGCGTTGGGTTCGGTGATGGGCGTCTCTGACCAGTTGCCGGTGTCGCCGTCGTATTCCCAGTCGCCC
Source organism: Burkholderiales bacterium (assembly GCA_003963005.1). Taxonomy (GTDB): domain Bacteria; phylum Pseudomonadota; class Gammaproteobacteria; order Burkholderiales; family Burkholderiaceae_C; genus Pelomonas. The sequence continues at coordinate 11,748 of RXJW01000130.1, read as the reverse complement.
GGCCAGCCGGTGCCGTACCACTCGACACGCAGGTCCGCGTGCAGATAGGACGTGGTGTCGTTGGGCACGATCCAGAAGGCCCAGCCTTCGTCACCGTCCTCGCAGAGCGAGTAGTCCGGGCAGCCGGGGGCGACGCGATCAAGCCACGCCTCGATGGCTGCGCGCGCGGCCTCTTCGGTCGGGCGCTGGGGTGCGTCGTCGTTGTCGAGTTGGTCGGTCATGTGCAGTTCCGGGGCTTGGGTTCAGGAGGCAGCTTTGCCGCTGACGACTTCGTAGCGGTCGTCGCCGAAGGCTTCGTGGGCGTAGGTCGCCGGCCACCAGCCCTTGCGGGGCGTGTCGCGCAGTTGGTAGTGGCAGTGGTGCTCTCCGCACGAAGGCGGGCAGGGCGTCGTCTTCACCCAGTGGTGCGTCGGCATTCCCAGCGGCCAGTCGTAGCCGGCCTCACGCACCGCGGCCATGAAGGCGGCCGGCTCGTGGTGCCCCTTGCTCATGACGATGTAGGTGTCGTCGCCGGTGTTGCAGATTTCGAGCGGGTAGCGTGGGTCGGTCATGTGTAGTTCCAGGGGCTTGGCTTACTTCGGCTCGCTGGCGTCGAGGTATCTCGCGACAGCAGCGTCAAGGGCTGGTGTGTTCTTGCACGGGTCGAGGCGCATGGTCTTGATGGCCTCATCGCGCATCGCCTGCGACGCCTCGAACCGTTCGGTGTTGGCCTCGATGGCGCCAGCCGCTTCCGCCTCGTCGCGGGCATCCAGGCAATCACTGCAGAGCCAGTTGGACACCAGCTCTTTCGCCCACTTGAGCGGCATGCTGGTTGTGTCGGGGTTGCAGCAGGTGTCGGTTCCACACCGCACGCACAGCAGACCTTCCTGCTCTTGTTCGCCTTCGTCCATATGCATGTCGTTCTCCTATGGATGTCGCTCGTCGATTGAAATAAGCATCGTGATAGATGCGCTGAACAAAAGCCGCCCGCAGGCGGCCGCAACAATCAGGCGATCACGTACAGGTGATGGCCATCGATCTCGTCGAGCTTCTGGTCGTCAGCGGTCCAGTTCGCGCCGCGGCCGTACACCTCGCCGACCACCTGCAGACCGAGCTCGCGCAGCAGCATGTTGCGCAGCGCCAGCTGACCCTCTACGCCGTGCTCACGCAGCGCCCACACCAGCGAGTGCTTGATGTCGTCGACCAGGGTCTCGCCTTGTTCCTTGATGTTCTCGTTCATAACGCCTCTCCTGTTGAGGTCCGTATCGTTGTGCATCGGTGGCTCAAGAAATGATCCACCCCTCCATGTGGGGATCAGACATCACCATTGTGATGGCTTTCGGGCACCGTGATTGACGTAAGTCCACCCCTTGTTTGCGCCGCCAAGTAGCGCAGCGCAACCCTCACCATCTCGGCTCTGTCCTTGAACCCCCACTCCTGCATCAGGAACGCAATTTCGTCGCCGTGCACGACAGCCGACACCAGCAGGTAGCCCTCCCTGCGCTTCCTGGCGGCCAGGCGCTTGGCCTTGGCGCGGTGCTTGTCGGCCGCCGTCTGCAGCTCGCGGGGGATGTCCGGCAGCATGACGGCCGCCTGCCTAGCCACGGAGCGCCTCCTCGACGGCGGCGTCCAGCTCGTCCAGGGTGGAGGCCGCGGCCATCCAGTCGTAGGACCGCGCGACGGCCCGGCCGGTGGCCAGCTGGGCCACGAGCTGGTAGGCGTCGCTGTCGCTGGCCGCCAGTCTGGCCAGAGCCTGGCGCATGGCACGCAGCTCGTCGGTCTCGTCCTCGGCCTCGACGCCGTCGACCACCCGCCACATCGGCAGGACAGCCGGGAAGCCGCTCGGTGCGCAACCGCGGGCGGCCAGGATCCGCACGACGTCCAGCACCTCGTTTTGTGCTCTCGTCAGCTGTGCGTACATCATTGTGATTTCCCCATCAAGAAAACGCTCACGACGACAGCACCTTCTGGCGCCTCTTCTTTGTCGACGTCATGCCAGGTGAAAACGGAGCGCCGGATGATGCGATTCGAGTCGTCAGTCCAGAAGCCGGCTTTCGTGAGCGCGTCCTTGAGCACTTTTTCGACGTTGTCGGAGTCGCGGCTTTTCTTGTCCGGCGGCCACGCATCGAAGTGCACCTCGATGTGTGCATCCAGCGGGTGACCGTTCCAGCGGCTGCTGACGACCACCTGCTTGACCGCCAGGTCGTAGGCCCGGGCCTCGGCCGTGCTGTAGACGCCAGAGGCCCCCAGACGCGTTTTTCCGTTGCCGGAGGCCCGAGGGTACGGGACCGTGATTTGCCGAGCTCCCAGGGCCCTTTCCGGCCCTTGGCGGGCCACTCCCGAATCCCTGCCCTCACCCTGCCCTGCTGCTGTCGCCATGATGGCCTCCGATTTCCTGATCCCTACACCCATGCGTCCCCATACGCCGTTTTGTATGGATCCTAAGTTGTTGATTTATAAGAAGAAAAGAGTAAAAAATATATATATCCATACATCCATACATATACTCTCTCTCTTCTCTTTTTCCTCTTAAAGCGGGTCGTAGGGAGGCATGGATTAGGGAACCTGTATGGATGTATGGCTTTCAGAATTTCGGCCAGATTCCCTTTTGCTGACAACCACTTAGTCCCCATACACATCACATGTATGGGTCTCCCGCCTGTATGGATTTCAGCCGCGGCACCGCGCCGAGACGCCAAATTCAGCCGCGTTTCTGCGCTCGACACGGTGCACTCCATCAGTACACGACCGACAGCGCCAATTTCGGCCTGGTAACCGCGACGTAGAGCATGCGGTTGTAGGTCTCGAAATCACCCCTGCGAATCGACCTCTGGATGTTGTGCATGTCGACGACGCACAGGTCGACGGTGCTGCCCTGCAGCTTGTGGACCGTCGAGGAATACACGCTGCGGAGGTCCGTCATCGACATCAGCTCCTGCAGCCAGTCGCGGCACTGGTCGAGGAGGGCCACATTCCCCTGTGCTCGAGCGGTGTCACGGTGGTTGCGCACGTCCCGCATGCACTTCAGCCAATCACTGGCGGACCTGGGAATCCTGATCTTGCGGTTGTCACCGTCGAGAGTCACCGTCACGTACTCGCAGCCTGTCACGGTTCCTGCCTTCAGATCCGACACCGTGGCGACGCGCACCTCTTCGTCGGTGCTGTAGACCACCCGCTCGAAGCCGTCGCTGAACTCTAGGTAGGGCTTGTTGAAGCTCAGCGTCTCGCCGACCGTCGGCAGATCGTTGCCGGTGAAGTAGCGGCGCACCTCGTCGGCGAGCGCCGTCGTGGCCTCGTTCGTGTAGCTCGCCGCCCGGGCGTCCAGGCCCTGGGCGAGCGCCGATACGAGGATCTGGGCGGGCGTCGACAGGCCGGCGGCCAGCGGGTCCACCCAGGCCGGCGGATGGCCGTGCTGGCAGAACTCGACGCCCGGCAGCGGGCCGAGCTCCAGGAGGTCGTGGATGGTGGCCTGGCGGCCCTCCTCGATGGCCAGGCGGATGGCGGCACCCACGAGGCTGGCGCCGCACTCGTCGGGGCGGCCGCGCATGATCTCCGTGAGCCGCCACTGGATCTGGCAGCGCAGGGCCGGGCTGACCTCGCCGTCGTCCTCGACGGGCGGCAGCTGGGCGTCGTCGCCGACCCACAGGACGCAACGCACGGCGGCCTGGCAGGCGGCGGCCACGATCTTGTCGCGCATGCGCCGGCTGACCATGGAAGACTCGTCGACGATCAACAGGTCGATGCCCTCGAGCTGCGGGCCGGCGCTCGTGCTGCGCTCGCGGCCCTGGCTGTCGACGGCCAGGCCGAGCGCCTTGTGCACGGTGATGCCCTGGCCCAGCACGCGGACGGCCTTGTTGGTCGGCGCCGCGGTGAGCACGGCCATGCCGAGCTCGTCGAGCGTCGCGCGGATCTGGTTGACGGTGTAGGTCTTGCCGGTGCCCGCGTAGCCGATCAGCGCGGCTTGGCGTGTCTCGCTGCCGCGGACCTTGATCAGCTCGACGACGCCGTCGTGGGCGGCTTGCTGGAGGCTGTTCATTGCCATTGCTCACCCTCCTTCTGAACCGGCGCCGCCAGGATCACTTCCTTGCCGCGGCTGACATGCCTGTAGACGAGCGACGGCGCACCTGGCACCGGCGCGTCGAACTCGATGGCAGACTCGTCGAGGTGCTCGGCGAGCACGAGGGCCTTGCGGGTGCGCCTGGTCTTCGTGTTCCAGAACTCGACGTGGTAGATGCGGCCGGCGTCCATCAGCGTCTGGATGGCGTCGTTGCGGTCGCGCGGGCTGGCGCCGCTGATGAAGCGGTCGTTGAGCAGCTGGCTGACGCGGTGGCCGCCTGGGCCGCCGAACTCGCCGTCCTTGTTGCTGCCGCCCTTCTTGAGCTGCACGAGGATCCGCTTCTGCAGGGCCTCGTGGTCGGTGCTGCTGAGGTTGCTGACCAGGATCTGCTCCATGCGCAGCATGCAGTGCTTGGCCACGGCGATGGCCCACGCGGCGCTCTGCGGGCCGATGGTCAGCGCGTCCTGGCGGCGCGCGTCGGCGAAGTCCTCGGCGTCAAGATCCGCGCAGGCATGGATCAGCGCCAGCTGGGCGGCCAGCGCGCCGAAGCGTGACCACAGGTCGGCCATGCCCCGCTCGGCGGCGATGGCCACGGCTCCCTTCAGCCACGGGCCGGCGCTCGCGAACGTCCGCTCGGCCAGCTCGATGGGCTTGACGATGGCCGGCGCGCTCGGCACGACGCCGACCAGGCTGGTGCCCTGCTGTACGTCCGGCACGGCGACGGCCTTCACCCACCTAACCACGTCTTCAGGCGGCGCGTCGATGTCCGGCCTGGCCTGCAGCGTGAGGTCGGTCGACATCGTCGCGTTGCTCTCCACCAGCAGCACGCGGTTCAGCAGGCCGCTGGCCAAGTCGCCGCCGGTGAGCGCCGAGTAGAGCGTCTCCGGCGTGCTGGTGCCGTGGATCGTCAGGCACGGGAAGCTGACCGTCTTGCTCTCGCGGGCCTTGGTGTCGCTGTACATCGTGCCGGGCACGCTCGAGCTCGCCGCGCCGGTCATCTCCAGCAGCGTCTTGATGATCGAGTAGCGCGGGCTCTTGGCGTCCTTGCAGGCCTGCATCAGCAGCCCGAACTCGTCGAGCTGCAGGATCGTGTTGGGGTTGTCGGCCAGGCGGCTCATGATGGCCTGGCCGCTGGCCGGCTCGCCGCCCTCGAGGTGGCCCAGGCCGGCTGCCGCCAGCACCTTGCGCAGGCAGCTGCGGCCGTGCTCCTTGCCGCCACCGGTGACGGCCGTGCTGACCACGTAGAGGTTCGTGCGGAGACCCGACGGCGTGCGGACCTTGGTGCCCAGCACGACGGCCATCAGCGCCAGGCTCGCGGCGAACGCCAGCTCGGGCTGCGGCCGGTGGGCCGTGTCCAGCATCCAGTCCCAGCAGCGCCGCATGACCCGCGGCATGCCGTCGACGATGGCCTGGCTGAGCTCCGGCGCCCTGGCGAGCTCGGTCTTGGCTGCCGGCTGTGCCGCGATGGCCCTGGCGATGGCTGCCGGCGGGCCGCCAAGCTCTTCCTCGGGCTCGGCCGCCACCTGGGGCGCCTGGCGCGCCGCAGCAGCCCGCAGCATGGCCTGGACGTCGGTCACCGGCGCGACCTCGACGAAGTAGCTGGTGCTGGTGCCGCTGTCGTAGACGAACGGCTCGCCGCGCTCAGTGACGCCGACGAACGCCGCCCAGCTGCTGGACTCGCGGAACGGCGCCTGGCAGCGGACCTTGCCGCCTGGCCGCAGGCCGTTGGCGATGTGGCTCAGCGGGGAGAAGCCCTCGCGGGTCTCGATCAGCGTGTCGGCCTGCAGCGTGGCCACGCGGAACGCCGCGCTGCCGCCACCCAGACCCGACGCCCGCACCTCTCGGCCGGCGGCGCGCGTGGCCGTCGCCACAGCCTCGGCGGGCGGCGGCGTGCAGAGGTCGGGGTCGACAGCCACGCGGCTGCCGGCAATCACCTCCACCTGCTGGTCATGCACGACCAGGCCGCTGCCCTCGTCAGCCGTCGGCGCGCCGCAGAACACCAGCCGCTCGACCGACAGCACGCTGTCGTCCAGCAGCAGCCGCCAGTCCTGGGCGACGACCTGGCCGGGCTGCGCGCGGCTGTACTTGTTGACGAGCCAGGCCATGCCGGAGGCCAGCGCGCGTGCCCGCACGGCGGCCTTGAGCTGGGCCCGGTCCACGGCGTGCGACAGCCGCACGAACGTGTGGCCTGCCCGGCTGCCGACCGGCTGGCCGACGGCGGTGACGCGCGCCGAGCTGCTCAGCGTCTGCACGCGGGTGGTCTGGCTGATGCCCGGCAGCAGGGTGTCCAGCGCGACGATGAACTCGTCGTGGCTGAGGCCGGCGAACTGAGGCGGCGTCTGGTCGTCGATGTCGCGGTCCACGAGGATCCACACCGAGCTGCTGGCGTTGGCCTTCGTGCGGCAGACGGCCTTCACCGTCTGGCCCGTGCTGTCGGGGAACTCGTGGACGCCGTCGAGCTCGTCGTCGCCGAACTCGTGGTCTGCGGGGAGGCCTCGCGTCGCGATCAGCGCGCCGCGCATCATGTCGCGGCTCAGCAGTCGGAACTCCTCGCCCGGCGGGACGCCGAAGTGCGCGAGGACGATGGCCATGTTGGGGTCTTGGCTGACGTGGCGGATGACGTCGGCCAGCTCTGCAGGTGTCTCACAGCGCACTGTCTGCGCTGCGCCGTCCGTGATGCTCACGGCGGCCTGCTTGGTGCCGTCTGCGAGAAACCGCTTTCCCAGCTGGTTGTCCTCGTCGCGGATGACGGTGATGCAGTACTCGTCGGCAGCGCCGACGGCTTGTGATTCGCTCATGCTTGCCCGTGCCAGCCCGGTTCAGAGAGATGCGGCCGTGCCCGCATGCGAACGGGCAAGAAACCATGCAGACCCTGGCCAGGGCGGCACGGCCGCTAAAGCAATGTGATACCCGCCGGAGCGGGCATCAGGCTCAGTCGCCGACCACGTTGCCGGCAACCAGCGGCGCGTCGGTGCTCGGCTGCGATCCGGCGCTGGTGGCGGCGTCGGGCTCGCCGATCACGGTGGTGCCGGTCTGATCGCTGGGAGCGGCGGACTGCGCGGCCTGGGGGTAGACCTTGTCGGGGTGGCCGTCGGGCAGCAGCGAGCGGTCCTGGAGCTGGATGTCGCCACGCACGGCCGCCTGGATGTCGGCCACCTTGACGGTGCCGTCCTCGCTCACCGGCACGGCCAGCGCACGCTGGATGGCGGAGGTCTCGGCGCCGCGGGCCAGCGAGTCGACGATGGACCCCATGGAAGTCAGCGCGCCACCGGCCACCGGCTCCGGCTTCACACCAGCCTGGCTCAGCTGGTAGCCCATCCAATGGGCCTGGCCGGGCTGCGGCTCGTCGGCAACGGCGATGCCGTGGCGCACGAAGGTCGCGCCGACGTGGTCGGTGATGCGCAGGTTGACGGTGCCGGCCTCGACGTCGACGTAGACGACGGTGGCGTCGACGTGCTCGGTCGCGCCCTGGCGGGTCATGCCCAGCGCGACGTCTTCGAGGGTCGGCACGTAGTAGATCTTGCGGCCGATGGTGGGGGTGATGGAAGTCATTCAGGTCTCCGGGTTGAGGGTGGGTGACCCGCGCCGACCATTGCTGGCACCCAGGCGTTCGAAGGGGTCGTGACCGGCAAGCCAGTCTGGGTTGATCTCGGCAATGCCTGACGCCGGCCGAACGGCGCGTTGGGGCGATCAGTGGCTGCCCTGGCGTCGGCAACTATAAGCATTGTGATTTCTGGCCGCGGCTAAAGCTGCGCCGCGCCACTCGGCTCGACGGTCTCGAAGAGCTCGATCTCCATGCGGTTGAGCACGGCCACGCGGACCCCGCCCTTCGCGCCCTGCCACCAGCGGTCGAACTCCACGACGGCGGCCGTCGCGGTCTTCGCGCCGACCTTCGTCTTGGCGCGATGCAGGGCCATGGCGAACGCCGAGTGACCGATGCCGATGCGCGCCCCGACGTCGTCACGCGAGAACTCGGTGAGCAGCCACAGCAGCTCGGCCTCGCGGACGGTCAGCCCCCAGGGGTTGTTGCAGAACTTGGTCTTGCTGGTGATGAGCATGGCGGCCTCAGTAGTAGTCCGGTATGTGGGAGCTGTCGTTGAGCCGACCTTCTGTCATCGCCTTCACCGCAATGCGGACGTTCTCGGCCTGGCTCTCGAGGTGCGCAAGCTGATGCTTTTTCCGCTGTAGGAATGACTTCTTCGCCTCCTCGATGGTCACTGCCGCGAACTTCTTGCGAGTCCCGAGCTGCACCCACTTCGGCTTCTTCCAGTGCGAGCGGTTGATGTAGACGCCGCACGGTGTGAGGCCGACAACCGGGTACTCCTCGAGGGTCACGACGCCGTAGCGATCCTCGTATCGGAACAGCTTCGTCGGGATATTCGCGCGGCCGAACTGGGCACCGCACGCCAGGCATTCCATGTGCACCTGCCCGCCCTCAACGCGCCTCACGGCGATTGCCTTTGTCTTGGTGTGATACGACGGAGCCCGCTCGTTGCAGAGAGGCTTGTCGCCAGGAACGATCACGTTGCTGAAGTGGATGATTGTCACGACACCACCTCCCAGTCATCGGCCAGCAGCTCGGCCGCCGGCAAACACGACACAGGCTCGGCGCCGATCTCTCCCACGGTAACCCACGCCAGGTACGGTCCTGGTGCGCTGAAAAGAGCCAGCGCGACGCCGTCCTTCCATGACTTCCTGCGGATGATGACTTCGCGAGTCAGCAGCGAGTCGAATGCTTGGCCGAAGTTCATGGCGCCACCACCCAGTCTTCGGCAACGAGGCCTTCGACCAGAAGCTCAAGGACAGGCGAATCGGCGTAACCGCGGACGAACCAGTGCAGCTTGCCGTCGAGTAACCCGACGGCCTTGTCACCGTCCTTCCAGAACAGGCGACGGAACCGCAGCCCATGCTTCATGCCCTCCAGCGCCAGGCCGAAACCCACCTCGAGGCGGTCGATGGGGTGGCACTCGGCCTTGAAGGCCTCGGGCAACACGACGGCGCCGAAGCCCAGCGACGGGAAGGCAACGCGGAACGGGCCATGCTCGAGCTCTTCGGCCTCGACCAGCTGCGTGGTGATGTACTGCTTCATGCCGCCACCTTCACCGGCTCGCCATTCCAGTACCCGCGCAGCTCGTTGAGCTTGCCGCTGAGTTGCTGCTCGGTCGCCGCGGCCTTCGCCGCCAGCTTCTGGGCTTCGCCGCAGACCTTCTTGAAGGCGGCCGCTTTCTCGCGATCCCATCGCTGGAAGTTCTGCTTCGGCACGCCGCTGGAGAGCCGCAGGATCTCGGTGCGCAGCTTGGCGCGGTTGTCGGTTTGGATCATGGTCACCTACATCAATGTGATGGTTATGTCAATGGCACTTTGTGGGCTAGCAGTCAGGGTTAGCCTGGCTGACAATCACACCTGTGATTAAGACTTACGGGTCTTGGTCACCTTGAGCTGGCCCTTGCTGAGATCGGCGAAGCGCCGTTGGGCCAGCTCGGGAATGCGGCCGCGTTTGACCCAGTTCGACACGGCCGGCTGAGTGCAGCCATTCAGCTCGGCGACTTGGCTGTAGGTGGTGAGGCCGAAGTGCTTCATCACTTGCTTGAGGTTCATTTGGGGAGGCTCCGTTTGTCTGGTATGCGGACGGCGGAAATTCTAAATCATTGTGATAGGCGGACAACATGACATCACAAAAGTGGACACCCGACAGCGAGCCGCTTTTCCGGGCAATGACGGTCGGTGAGCGCGTGCGTTGGCTGCTCGAAGTCAAGGGTCTCAAGCAGACCGAGGTAGCGGCCAAGATCGGCGGCACTCAGGCCATGGTCTCCAACATCGTCACCGACAGCAGCCGCAAGCCCAGCGCGCCGAGCCTGCTGGCGCTGGCCGATGTCTTCGACTGCAGGCCCAGCTGGATCCTCGACGGCGTCGGTGATCCGTTCGCCTGGGCGGTGGTGAGCGACGCCCGCCAGGCTGAGCTGCTGCGCGTCTTCAAGGCGCTGGCCGAGCCCCAGAAGGAAGCCCTTCTGGTGACGGCCCGGGCGCTGGCCAAGTAGTCAAAGACCCGGCAGGCTTGTCGGGTATTGCACCCGGGCTGAGTATCACAATTGTTATAGTCGCTTCACGCCAGCAGCCAAAGAATGGCACGAGTGAGTTGGATAAGCCCTCTGGTCTCACGACACACAGGGGCACCGGCAAGACGGTTCGGACTCGAGGCAGCTGGCACCTTCTGAAACACCGAGGAGCACGACATGACCGACGACGACATCCAAGCTGCGCTGACCGAAGCCGAGGAAGCGTACGAGGCCGAGCAGTGGGAAGCCGAGCAAGCCCAGACCAGCTGGGCCGAAGCCGGCGGCTACACCGCTGGCCTGCCCCGTCCGTTGGCCCCCTGGGAGCGCCGTACCGGCACCGTCGAGTTCGACGACGGCAGCAACGACATCCCCTTCTGATTCAACGCACCGGAGGTATCACAATGGCTATCACCCGCATCCCCATGCACAAGATCGTCCAGCGCCACCGCGACACCCGCGGCTCGCTGACCGACTGGTTCGCCGAGGACGCCATGGCGTTCTTCAACACCAAGCTGCCGGAGAGCGGCCTGGCGCTCGGCGACCGCGTCGCCTTTGTCACCCGCGAGACCGGTCCCAGCGACCGCAGCGGTTACTCGGTGCGGAGCTTCGACTGGAACACCGGCGCCATCGACACCGTCGGCGAGTTCTGCGCCTACGGCCGCCAGGAGGCCAACGCGGCCGCCCGCGAGTACCTGCTGACTGCCTGAGGTATCACAATGACCAAGATCAAGACATCCGAGCTGACCGGCAAGGCGTTGGACTGGGCGGTCGCGGTCGCACTTGGCCACGAGGTCAAGGTGCGCGGCTGGCAAGACATCACGGACACCTTGGACCCCGTAGAAGACGCGGAAATGATCGCCTTCCATCGGGAACGCAAGACGGTGCGCGTATCGGCTCGCCAGCTTCCTGGCAGCGGCATGTGGCCCAACCCGAAGTATTCGACCGACTGGGCACAAGGCGGCCCGATCATCGAGCGTGAGGAAATCGGCTTCTTCCAGAAGAAGGACGAGGGCTACTGCCAAGCGGCCAAGCCTGGCGCTGAATTCGTTCGGCGCGGCCCCACACCCCTGATCGCCGCCATGCGCTGCTTCGTGGCGTCCAAGCTGGGCGACGAGGTCGATGTGCCGGAGGAGCTGCTGTGATGCCCAACATCGACGACATCCTGCGCTTCGAGACCGGCGAGATGACTGAGGACGAGATCATCGAGTTCATCCAGTCCGGCATCGACAGCGGCTGGGTCTGGCAGCTCCAAGGCTTCTACGGCCGCACCGCCGCTTCGCTAATCGAGCAGGGCCTCTGCACTCCCGCCTGAGACCGACATGACCAACATCAACGACATCATCGAACTCGTGAAGCGCGGCGCCCTGTTCGTCTGCAACCACAGCGGCGGCAAGGACAGCCAGGCCATGTACCTGGCGCTTCGCAACCTCGTGCCGGCCGACCAGCTCGTCATCGTCCACGCCGACCTGGGCGCCGTCGAGTGGGCCGGCGCCGTCGAGCACATCCGCGCCACCACCCGCGGCGAGCGTCTCGAGGTCTGCAAGGCCCGCCGCACCCTGCTGCAGATGATCGCCGAGCGCGGCATGTTCCCCAGCCCGCAGCAGCGCCAGTGCACCAGCGACCTCAAGCGCGGCCCCATCGAGCGCACGATCCGCC
>RXJW01000075.1 GCA_003963005.1 Burkholderiales bacterium | reverse complement strand
CTTCCTGCAGGATCTGGCCGGCCTTGTCCTCGCGGTAGTACATCACCTGGTCCTTGTCGACCGGGGTGTAGAGCTGGCCCTTGGGGTTGTAGATGCCGATCTGGCGGAACAGGCCTTCCATGCCGAAGGTGCGGGCCTCGTCGACCAGGATGGGCACGACGCGCGGGCCGATGTCCTTGTCGCGCAGCAGCTGCGTCAGGAAGCGCACATAGGCCTGGGTCGTGGAGATCTCGCGGCCCTCGGCCGTCGGGTCCAGCACGGCCTGGAAGGTGGACAGGTCCGGCGTCTTGAACGACTCGTCGGCCTTGGCGCGGCGGCTGGGCAGGTAGCCACCCAGCGCCTGCCGGCGCTCGTGCAGATAGCGCATCTCCGGCGTGTCGTCGGCCGGCTTGTAGTACGGGATCTTGGGCAGTTCGCTGTCCGGCACCGGGATGTTGAAGCGGTCGCGGATGTACTTGATGTCGTCGTCGGTGAGCTTCTTGGTCTGGTGGACGGTGTTCTTGCCCTCACCGGCCTTGCCCATGCCGTAGCCCTTGACGGTCTTGACGAGCAGCACGGTCGGCTGGCCCGTCGTGTTGTGGTGGGCCGCGTGGAAGGCCGCGTAGACCTTCTCGGGCTCATGGCCGCCACGGCGCAGCTCGAAGATCTCCTCGTCGGTCATGTGGGCCACGAGCTTGGCGGTCTCGGGGTACTTGCCGAAGAAGTGCTTGCGGACGTAGGCACCATCATTGGCCTTCATGGCCTGGTAGTCGCCGTCCAGCGTTTCCAGCATGAGCTGCTTGAGCTTGCCGCTCTTGTCGCGGGCGAGCAGTTCGTCCCAGCCCTTGCCCCAGATCAGCTTGATGACGTTCCAGCCGCTGCCGCGGAACTCGCCCTCCAGCTCCTGGATGATCTTGCCGTTGCCGCGCACCGGGCCGTCCAGGCGCTGCAGGTTGCAGTTGACGACGAAGACCAGGTTGTCCAGCCCTTCGCGGGCGGCCAGGGCGATGGCGCCCAGGCTTTCCGGCTCGTCCATCTCGCCGTCGCCCATGAAGGCCCAGACCTTGCGGTTCTCGGTGTTGGCGATGCCGCGGGCATGCAGGTACTTCAGGAAACGCGCCTGGTAGATGGCCATCAGCGGGCCCAGGCCCATCGAGACGGTCGGGAACTGCCAGAAGTTGGGCATCAACTTCGGATGCGGGTAGCTGGACAGGCCGTGGCCGTCGACTTCCTGGCGGAAGTTGTCGAGCTGTTCTTCGGTCAGGCGGCCTTCGAGGAAGGCGCGGGCGTAGACGCCCGGCGCGCTGTGGCCCTGGATGTAGAGGCAGTCGCCGCCGTGGTTCTCGCTCTCGGCGTGCCAGAAGTGGTTGAAGCCGGCGCCGAGCATCGAGGCCAGCGAGGCAAACGACCCGATGTGGCCGCCGAGGTCACCACCATCCGCCGGGTTGAGGCGGTTGGCGCGCACCACCATCGCCATCGCGTTCCAGCGCATGTAGGCGCGCAGGCGCTTCTCGATCTGGATGTTGCCGGGGCAGCGGGCTTCCTGCTCCGGAGAAATGGTGTTGACGTAGCCCGTCGTGGCCGAGAACGGCAGGTCGATGTTGTGCTGGCGGGCGTGTTCCAGCATCTCCTCGATCAGGAAGTGCGCCCGCTCGGCGCCTTCACGGTCGATGACGGCGGACAGCGCGTCCAGCCACTCCTGGGTCTCCTGGGGGTCAGCGTCGTTCGAGGCGGCGCCGAGAAAGTGTTGCGGCTGGGCGGACATGGCCGGTCTCCTGGTGATTTCGCCTCTGTCGGGCGGAAGTCGCTGTTCAACAAGCGGGGGCAAACCGCGGGCCGAACCCGCGAGCGGGCGGAGTGTCTCACAAGCTTTGCCATTTCCCAAATGGTGCGAGGTCGTTTCTTAATGCGAAATATCCTCCGACAAGTCGACCCGGATAATCCGCCGCCATGCCCCCTGCCTCCGCCCCGCTCAACCGCAGCCAGCGCTGGATCGCCGCGTTGCGTCGCGTCGTGACCACCTGGTGGTTCCGGCAGTCGCCCTCCCGCCAGGACCGCCTGGCCACGCTCGGCCCCTTGATCTCGGTGCTGCTCTTCCTGGCGGCCATCATTTCTGCGTTCTGGTACCTGCGCAACGAAGAAATCGAGCGGGAGACGGAGTCGGTCAAGCGCGATACCGAGATCGCGCAGCAGCAGATCCGGCTGCGCCTGATCGAGAACCAGGAGCAGTTGGTGCGCATCGCGCGCGAGGTAGTCACCCGGCAGATCGATGCGCATGAGTTCTCCGCGCAGGCGCAGGCGTTTGCGCGCGAGCGGCCGGAACTGACGCACGTCACCTGGCTCAGCGCCAAGCGCGAGCGCCGCAGCAGCGTCGGGGCCGCGGGCTTCCAGGCCGACGGGCTCATGCAGGCGGACGGCAACGACCCGTCCATGCCCATGCCCAACCAGAGCAACGCGGCGGCGGTCGCGTTCGAGGCCGCCAAGGAGCGCCGGCAGCCGGTGTACTCACCGCCGTTCTCCGACGCCAACGGCACCACCGTCTTCCAGCTCCACATCCCGCTGATCGACCGCGGTGGCTTCGCCGGCGTGCTGATCGCGGAGTACACCGTCGAGGCGCTGCTGCGCTACTACGTGCCCAGCGAGGTGGCCACGCGCCACAGCATCGCGGTGCTGGATTCACGCGACCAGGTCGTCAGCAGCACCGTCACACCCATGCCGGGCCAGGTTCTGCGCCGCGCGTCGCTGGTGCACGACGTGCCGCTTGCGCCGGCGCTCAACGGCCTCGTGCTGCGCGGCCAGGGCTGGCGCACCTCCATCGGTCTCATCAACAACGCGCTCTTCTGGCTCGTGCTGGCCCTGGCCGGCATGACGGTGTGGATGCTGCTGGGCACCTGGCGCCACATGCGCCGGCGCACGCAGATCCAGAACGCGCTGACGCTGGAAACCAACTTCCGCCGGGCCATGGAGAACTCCATGCTGACCGGCATGCGCGCGATGGACATGGACACGCGCATCACCTACGTGAACCCGGCCTTCTGCGCGATGACCGGCTTCTCGGAGGCCGACCTGGTCGGCCGCACGCCGCCCTACCCCTTCTGGCCGACCGACCGCCGCGAGGAAAACGCCCGGCTGCTGCAGCAGGAGCTGCAGGGCAAGAGCCCGTCGGGCGGGGTGGAAGTCAAGATCCAGCGCAAGGACGGCAGCCAGTTCGATGCCCGGGTCTACGTCTCACCGCTGGTGGACACCAAGGGCAAGCAGACCGGCTGGATGACCTCGATGACCAACATCACCGAGGCCAAGCGGGTGCGCGACCAGCTCTCGGCCTCGCACGAACGGTTCACCACGGTGCTCGAAGGGCTGGACGCGGCCGTGTCGGTGTTGTCCGTGCAGCCGCCGGAGCTGCTGTTCGCCAACCGCAGCTACCGACTCTGGTTCGGTGCCGACCCGGCAGGTCACGCCCTGCTGGCGGGCGGGCAGCTGGTGGGCACCACGAGCCGGCGCGGCCTGGACGACAGCAGCGACGAGGTCGACGACTACTCCGGCCTGCCTGCCGAGGCGCTGACCGACGTCGGCTCCGACCCGCGCGAGGTGTACGTCGAGTCCCTGGCCATGTGGTTCGACGTGCGCGCCCGCTACCTGCAGTGGACCGACGGTCGCCTCGCCCAGATGCTGATTGCGACCGACATCACGATGCGCCGCCACGCCGAGGCACAGGCCGCGCTGCAGGCCGAGAAGGCCCAGGTCACCAGCCGCCTGATGACGATGGGCGAGATGGCCTCCAGCGTCGCCCACGAGCTGAACCAGCCGCTGACCGCCATCACCAACTACTGCAACGGCATGGTCAGCCGCGTGCGCAACGACAGCATCGACAAGGAAGCGCTGATGGCGGCGCTGACCAAGACCGCCAAGCAGGCGGAGCGTGCCGGGCAGATCATTCACCGCATCCGCAACTTCGTGAAGCGCAGCGAGCCGCAGCGCCAGCCCGCCCACGCGGCGGACATCGTCGAGGACGCGGTGGAACTCGCCGGCATCGAACTGCGCCGGCGCAACGTGGCCATCCACACCTACGTCGCGCAGCGGCTGCCGCAGATGATGGTCGACCCCATCCTCATCGAGCAGGTGCTGATGAACCTGCTCAAGAACGCCGCCGAAGCCATCGACAACGCCTCGCTGCCCACGTCGCGGCGCCACATCGAGCTGCGCGTGGTGCCCAAGCACAGTGCGGAGCTGGGCGGGCAGATCGAGTTTTCGGTGACCGACATGGGGCCGGGCCTGCCGGACGAGGTGCTGGCCCGCATGTATGAGGCGTTTTTCTCGACCAAGGCCGATGGATTGGGCATCGGATTAGGGTTATGCCGGTCCATCGTGGAGTCCCACCAGGGCCGGATAAAAGCCGAGAACCTCTACAATGGATCCCTTGTGGTGGGGTGCCGGTTCGCCTTCACGATCCCGGTCACCATCACGCCCGAACACCTGCGCCAGGAAGCCTCCCCGGGCTCCCCCGGCGGGATTCAGAGAACCGAACCCACAGCACCATGAGCCTGATCCCCAAGAAGGGCAACGTCTACGTTGTCGATGACGACGAAGCGGTCCGCGATTCCCTGCAATGGCTGCTGGAAGGCAAGGACTACCGGGTCAAGTGCTTTGATTCCGCCGAATCCTTCCTCGCCCGCTACGACCCCCGCGAGGTGGCCTGCCTGATCGCCGACATCCGCATGGACGGCATGACCGGCCTGGAACTCCAGGACCGCCTCATCGAGCGCAAGAGCCCGCTGCCCATCGTCTTCATCACCGGCCACGGCGACGTGCCGATGGCCGTGCAGACGATGAAGAAGGGCGCGATGGACTTCATCGAGAAGCCCTTCAAGGAAGAAGAACTGCTGGCCCTCGTGGAGCGCATGCTCGACCAGGCCCGCGAAGCCTTCTCCAGCCACCAGGAAGCCGCCAGCCGCGACGCCCTGCTGGCCCGCCTGACCACCCGTGAAGCCCAGGTGCTGGAGCGCATCGTGGCGGGTCGCCTGAACAAGCAGATCGCCGACGACCTCGGCATCAGCATCAAGACGGTGGAGGCGCACCGCGCCAACATCATGGAAAAGCTCAACGCCAATACCGTGGCCGATCTGCTCAAGATTGCCTTGGGCGCAACCGCCAAGGCTTGACCCGCTGATTTCCACGCGAGGCCGCTGAAACTTCAGCGGCTTTTTGCTTTCCGACTTTGAACACAGCCACAGAGACACAGAGGCACAGAGAGATCACCCGCCTCTCTGTGCCTCTGTGTCTCTGTGGCTGTGTTTGTCTCCCTTGAAGGAACCCGTGCCATGACCGCCCAACTGATCGACGGCCTCGCCCTCTCCAAGTCCATCCGCGCCGAGGTGGCGACCCGTGCCGCCGCCCTCACCGCCCAGGGCCGCCAGCCCGGCCTCGCGGTCATCATCGTGGGCGACGACCCGGCGAGCCACGTCTACGTGCGCAACAAGGTCAAGGCCTGCGCGGACGCCGGCCTGCACTCGGTGCTGGAGAAGTACGACGCCGACTTCAGCGAAGCCGCGCTGCTCGCCCGGATCGACGCGCTCAACCACGATCCCCGCATCCACGGCATCCTCGTGCAGATGCCGCTGCCCAAGCACATCGACCCGCACAAGGTCATCGAAGCCATCGCCACGGCCAAGGACGTGGACGGCTACTCGACGCTCAGCGCCGGCGAGCTGATGACGCAGCTGCCCGGTTTCCGTCCGTGCACGCCGTACGGCTGCATGAAGCTCATCGAGAGCACGGGCTTCGATCTGCGCGGCAAGCACGCCGTCGTCATCGGCCGCAGCAACACCGTGGGCAAACCCATGGCGCTGCTGCTGCTGCAGGCCAACGCCACGGTGACCGTCTGCCACAGCGCGACGCCCGACATCGGCTTCCACACCCGCCAGGCCGATGTCGTCGTGGCCGCCGTCGGCCGCCGCAACGTGCTGACGGCCGACATGGTCAAGCCCGGCGCGGTGGTCATCGACGTCGGGATCAACCGCAACGATGAGGGCAAACTCTGCGGCGACGTCGATTTCGACGGTGTGAAGGAGGTGGCCGGCTGGATCACGCCTGTGCCGGGCGGCGTCGGTCCCATGACGATTGCGATGCTGCTGGTCAACACCCTGGAATCGGCAGAGCGGGCTTGACCTTCCGGGTCGCTCGTTGCAGGATCCTGCAACAAATCCCTTAAAGGCAGTGCCATGAGCGTGCGAACCCAGGATGTCGTTGCCATCAGCGAGGCGCGCGCCCGCTTGACCGAGCTGGCCGAAGACGTGGTCAACGGCGGGCACGAGAAGGTGCTCACCAAGAACGGCAGCAGCTACGTCGCCCTGGTGGACGCCCGCAAGCTGGACTACTACCACTCGCTGGAGGCCGAACACGGCCACCTGCTCCTCGGCCAGGCCGCGCTGGACGGCCTTTCAGATGCCCTCGCGGGCCGCGTGCTCGACGAAGCAGCGCTCGACGCCGCACTCGCCCCGCAAGCCCGTTGACGCATGTCCCTGCCCGCCCATGCCCGGATCCAGGCGGCCCAGTCCTTCGTGCGTGATGTGCGTGCCTGCGGCGACTTCATGCGCCAGCAGGATGCCGGCACCGCGGAGGCGCGCTACGCTCGGCTGCTGGCCCAGTTGAGCCAGGGCCGCGAGTTGCTGCGCTGGAACCCGGAGGCCGGTCGCCCGGCACGCTTCCTCGATGCCCAGTCCATCCAGGGCCGCGCGCTGGTGCTCCAGGTACGCAGCCTTGCAGAACGCGCCGGCCTGCCCCATGTACGCGAACTGATCATCCAGCCCCATGTGCTGCTTTACGCCCACGATGCCGCGCACGTCCTCCTGCTGGCACTCAAGCATGAGCGCCAGTTGAGCTTCAGCCTTTGAATCCCGACATGACGAACCCCCTCCTCTCCACCGCCGCCCTGCCCGACTTCGCGGCCATCCGCCCGGAGCATGTGCAGCCCGCGATCACCGAGCTGCTCGCCGCTGCGCAGGCCGCGCTCGACGAAGCCGTGAAGCCCGACACACCGGCCGACTACGACGCCCTGTCCCGCATCCTGGATACCGCCACCGAGCGCCTGGGCACCGCCTGGGGTGCCGTCGGCCACCTCAACGCCGTGGCCGACACGCCCGCGCTGCGCGAGGCCTACAACGCGATGCTGCCGGTCGTGACCGAGTTCTACACGTCGCTGGGCGCCAACGAGGCGCTGTTCGCCAAGTACAAGGCCGTGTCCGCACAGCAAGGCGCCACCTTGAGTGCGCCGCGCCGGCAGGTGCTCAGGCACGCCATCCGCAACTTCGTGCTGTCGGGCGCCGAACTTCAGGGCGAGGCCCGCGAGCGGTATGCCGCCATCCAGGAGCGCAGCGCCGAGCTGCAGCAGCAGTTCAGCGAACACGTGCTGGACGCCACCGACGGCTGGAGCCTCGTGGTCAATGCCGACGAGCTCGCCGGCGTCCCGCAGGACGTGCTCGACGCCACGCGACTGGACGACGGCGGCCACAAGCTCACGCTGCATTTCCCGGTCTACCTGCCGGTCATGCAGTACGCCGAGAACCGCGCGCTGCGCGAGAAGCTCTACCGCGCCTACGTGACCCGCGCCAGCGAGCAGGGCAAGCCCGAATGGGACAACACGGCAGCGATGCGCGAGATCGTCGCGCTGCGCCAGGAGGAAGCGAAGCTGCTCGGCTATGCCAGCTTCGCCGAGGTGTCGCTCGCGCCCAAGATGGCCTCGTCACCCGCCGAGGTCACGAGCTTCCTGCGCGACCTCGCCCGCCGCGCGCGGCCCTTCGCCGAGAAGGACCTGGCCGAGCTGCGCGACTTCGCCCACGGCGCCCCGCTGGAAAGCTGGGACGTGTCCTACTGGAGCGAGAAGCTGAAGGAAGCCCGCTACGCGTTCAGCGACCAGACGGTGAAGCAGTACTTCACCGCGCCGAAGGTCGTGGGCGGCCTGTTCTCGATCATCGAGCGCCTGTTCGACGTCAGGATCAGCGAAGCGAAGGCCCCGGTCTGGCACGACACGGTCACCTTCTACGAGATGACGCGCGGCGGGCAGCGCATTGCCCAGTTCTACCTCGACCTCTACGCGCGCACCGGCAAGCGCCCCGGCGCCTGGATGGACGAGGTGCGAAGCCGCTGGCTCAAGCCGGGCGGCGAGCAGCAGACCCCGGTCGCGCTGCTGACCTGCAATTTCGCGTCGCCCGTCGGCGACAAACCGGCCCTGCTCACGCACGACGACGTCATCACGCTCTTCCACGAGTTCGGCCACGGCCTGCACCACATGCTCACGCAGGTGAACGACCTGGGCGTGTCGGGCATCTCGGGCGTGGAGTGGGACGCGGTCGAACTGCCCAGCCAGTTCATGGAGAACTTCTGCTGGGAGTGGGACGTCCTGCAGCAGCTCAGCGGCCACGTCGACAGCGGCGAGCCGCTGCCGCGCGCGCTGTTCGACAAGATGACGGCCGCCAAGAATTTCCAGAGCGGCCTGATGACGCTGCGCCAGATCGAGTTCGCCCTCTTCGACATGCGGCTGCATGGCGAGCCGGGTGCAGAAGCGGATGTCCAGAAGGTGCTCGACGAGGTGCGCGCCGAAGTGGCCGTGCTGATCCCGCCGGGCTTCAACCGCTTCCAGCACAGCTTCTCGCACATCTTCGCGGGCGGCTATGCGGCCGGTTACTACAGCTACAAGTGGGCCGAACTGCTGAGCGCCGACGCCTGGAGCGCCTTCGAGGAGGAAGGCGTGTTCAACGCCACCACCGGCCGGCGCTTCCTGACCGAGGTGCTGGAGCAAGGCGGCGCCCGCGACGCCATCGACAACTTCAAGGCCTTCCGCGGCCGCGAGCCCACGATCGATGCCCTGCTGCGGCATCAAGGCATGAGCTGACGGGCGCCCGGAACGCGTCAGGAGGCCTTGCGCTCCTGCTCCTTCCACTGCTGCACGCCGCGCTCGACAAAGCCGTTCATCAGCTTGTTCTGGCGCAGCTTGAACATCGCCCGCGTGAGCGCCCCGCGCAACTCGGGCGTGTTGCAGGCCGAGCGGTGCGACACGGTCACGTACAGCTGCTCCTGGGCCACGGGCACCGGCATGAGGCGCAGGTTGCGCAGGCCCAGGCGGGCGATGTAGGCCTCGGCCGGGCTGTCCTCGTAGACGAGGTAGTCCGCCCGGCCCCGATCGAGCATCTGCAGGGCCTGGTCCAGGCTGCTGACCTTGCCCAGGCTCAGCGACTCGTTGGCGAAGCGGTCGAAGGCCTGGCCGAAGCTGTTGTTGATGACGGTCAGGCCCTTGCGGGAGACCAGGTCCTCCCAGCGCTGGAACGGGAAGGTCGCCCCTTCACGCTGGATCACCACCGAGCGCGTCTCGCGAAAGGGCAGCAGGGCGTAGTCCATGTACTCGGTGCGCGGCAGCGTGAAGAAGGCGCCCGTGATCATGTCCACCCGACCGGCGCGGGTCTCTTCCTGCACGCGCGCCCAGTTGCCCACGTAGCGCAGCTCGATGCTCACGCCGATCTCGTTGCCCAGCCACTCCGCCAGCTCCGCGATCGCGCCGACGAGCCGGGTGTCGTTGTCCGGGTCGCGCCAGAGGTAGGGCGGGTACTGCGGGTTGCCGGAGGCCACCAGCGTCTTGCACGCTGACTGTGCCTGGACAGCGGCACACAGCAGCCCCCCGGCCAGCAGGGAGACCAACAGTCGAAGCAGTCGGCGTGGGGGCACAGGAGGCATCGCAAGGCTCGTTCAACGGCGACGGCGATCGACGCTAGCGTGCGGACTCCCGGGTGACAAGTGCAGGCCGGCTTCAAACGTGGTGAAACTGCACGGAGTGCCGCCGCCCAACGACCATGCACAGGCCTGCGGCCAGGGCATCAGGGCATGAACCGATCCGCCGGCGTGCCAGGGTCGCCGAGACTGCCTCCATGCGCATGACCCGACACCTTGCCATCGCCCTGCTGCTGCTGAGCGCCGGAGCCGCCGCCGCCCAGGCCCTCCTGGTGCACAACGCCCGCGGCCTGACGCTCGACGAACGCGGGCGCGTGATCCGCTTCGATGCGCTGCAGATCGGCCCGGACGGCCGCGTGCAGGCCATCGGCCGGCTGGCGGAACTGCCGCCGGGCGACGTGCCGCGCCTGGATGCCGGCGGCCGTGTGCTGATGCCCGGCCTCATCGATGCCCACGGCCACGTGCTCGCCCTCGGCGCGGCACGGCGCAGCCTGCAACTGCGGGACACCCCCGACCTCACCGCCGCACTGGCCGCCATCCGCGCGCATGCCCAGGCCCGCCCGCAGGCGGCGTGGGTCACCGGCGGCGGCTGGAACCAGGCCGCCTGGCAGCTCGGCCGCTTCCCGACGGCAGCTGAGCTCGACACCGCCGAGCGGGACCGGCCCGTATGGCTCAGCCGCGTCGACGGCCACGCGGGCTGGGCGAACAGCCGTGCGCTGGCGATCGCCGGCATCCACCGCGACACCCCCGACCCCACTGGCGGCCGCATCGAGCGCGACGCCAGCGGCGAACCCACCGGCGTGCTGGTCGATGCCGCCATGGGCCTGGTGGAGCGCCACGTGCCCGCCGAGGATGAGGCTGAACTCGCCGCCAGCCTCGACACCGCCGCCGCGGAGCTGCTGGCGCTGGGCATCACGACCGTGCACGACGCGGGCATCTCGGCCGCTGCCGACCAGCTGCTGCGCCAACGCGCCGCCGCGGGCCAGTTGCCGCTGCGCATCTACGGCATGGCGCGCGGCAGCGACGAAGCCTTCATGGCACGGCTGCGGTCGGCCGGCCCGCTGCGCGACCTGGGTGACGGGCACTACACGCTGCGGGCCGTGAAGCTCTTCGCCGATGGCGCGCTGGGCAGCCGCGGTGCCGCCCTGCTCGCGCCCTACAGCGACGCCCCCGGCACGCAGGGCCTGCTGTTCCGCAGCGATGCCGACCTGCTGGCCCAGATGCGGGCCGCGGCCAAGGCCGGCTTCCAGGTCAATGTGCACGCCATCGGCGACGCCGCCAACCGCCAGGCCCTGGCCGGCTTCGAAGCCCTGGCCCGCGAGCTCGGCCCCCGCAGCACGGGCCTGCGGCACCGCATCGAGCATGCCCAGGTCATCGCCCTCCCCGACCTGCCCCGCTTCGCCCGCGCGCAGGTCATCGCCTCCGTGCAGCCCACGCACGCCACGTCCGACATGAACATGGCCGAGGACCGCGTCGGACCGCAGCGCATCCAGGGGGCCTACGCGTGGCAGCGGCTGCTCAAGGCCGGCGCCACGCTGGCGTGCGGATCGGACTTTCCGGTCGAGGAACCCAGCCCCTGGGCGGGCCTGTACGCCGCCGTCACGCGCCAGGATGCCCACGGCAAGCCAGTCAGCGGCTGGTACCGCCAGCAGGCGCTCAACCCGGTGCAGGCGCTGGACTGCTTCACCCGCAGCGCCGCCTTCGCCGGCCATGCCGAGAAGGACGTCGGCCTGCTCACGCCGGGCCACCGGGCCGACTTCATCCTGGTGGACCGCGACCCGCTGACGGCCTCGCCGGCCGCCTTGCTCAAGACCCAGGTGCTGCAGACCTGGGTCGGCGGCCGGCGCGTCTACGAGCGCCAGCCCTGAAGCTCGCGCGGCTCAGTCGGCGCCGTCGAGCGTGTGCACCCGCATGCCCACCGGCTCGGCGGGCGGCACCTGCCAGGGCGCGCGCGCCAGCATGCGGCGGGCATCGTGCAGGCCGGCGGTCCAGCGCGCGCGCAGCCGCGCGTCGCTGAAGTCGATGTCGCGCCAGGAGTCTTCGCCCGGCAGCGCCTGCATGACGAGGTGAACCACGTCGATGCGGGAATCGCAGCCGAGCGCGAGCAGGTCCTTCATGGCGGGGTCGGCCGCCGCCGCGGCGCCGAGCCGGCGGCCGACCAGACGCAGCGCACGGCGCAGGTTCTGCAGCCGTTCATGGTCCGCCAGGTGCTCCTGGATGCGGCTGGCGTACTGGATGTCCTTGTAGCGCGTCAGCACCTGCGCCATCGTGTGGGGCGCGGCTTCGCTGGCATCCCAGAGGTCCACCATGAAGCACAGCGTGTCGCGCCGCTCGGCATCGTCCAGCACCACGTCCAGCGGCGTGTTGGAGTAGATGCCGCCGTCCCAGAAGGCCTCGTCGCCGATCTGCACCGGTGCGAAGCCCGGCGGCAGGGCGCCGCTGGCCAGCACATGCTCGGGCCCGATGCGCGTGCGCCCGTCCCGGTTGTCGAACAGCGCGAGCACGCCGGTGCGCACGTTCACCGCGCACAGCGTGAGCCGCGTCTCGGCAGCGGCGATGCGGTCGAAGTCGACCAGCTCGCGCAGGGTCTGCGCCAGCGGGCTCGTGTCGTAGAAGCCCAGCTCGGGCAGCGGCGCCCGCCGGTTCATGTCCCAGGCCTGCACACCGCGCGGCTTGAAGAAGCCGGGGATGCCGCGGGTCAGCGTCTGCCAGGTCTGCCAGGCAGCAGTGAAGGGGCTGGCCGGCAGGTGAGGTGTCCAGCCGGGCTGGGTCACGCTGTCCCAGAACCGGCGCAGCGCGGGCAGCCGGTCCTTCGGGGCATTGCCGGCGATGAGCGTCGCGTTGATGGCACCGATGGATGTGCCGACCAGCCAGTCCGGTGGCAGCTGCGCACCGTCCAGCGCCTCGACGAAGCCGGCCTGGTAGGCGCCCAGCGCACCACCGCCCTGGAAGACGTAGACCGTCTGCGGCGGGCGGCGGGCCATCAGCTCAACTGCACCGTGTCGTCGCACGGGATCGCCTGGAAGACGGCCAGGGCTTCGCAGGCAGCGGCATGCGCCGTGAGGTGGGGGAAATCGGCCGCCGGCAGCTGCCCGGCCACCACCGACTGCGAGAAGGTCCAGGCCACCGCCACGGTCAGCGACGCCTGACCCAGCCGATCGGGCGTCACCGCCAGAGGTCGCACCGCCAGTGCGCCTTCGATGTCCCCGTAGGCCGCGCGCAGCTGCCCCGTCACCCGCTGCACCCACGGGTCATGCTGCTTGTCTGCCGGCCGCAGCGCGCGTTCGTAGACGATCTGCGCCGTCTTCTCGCAGCCGGCGAGCGCCAGGCCGATCAGCTGCAGCTCATGCGCCAGCGCGGCCGGATCGCCGGGCAGCAGGCTGCGGCCGGCCAGGCATTCGGCGTACTGCAGCAGCAGCGTCGAATCCATCAGCACCGTGCCGTCGTCGCAGACCAGCGTGGGCGCCTTGACGACCGGGTTGATGCGCTGAAAGGCGTCGAAGCCGCGGAACACCGAGATCGCCGCATGCTCGAACGGCAGGCCCAGCAGCCGCAGCGAGATCGCGACGCGGCGCACGTAGGGCGAATCGAGCATGCCGATGAGCTTCATGAAGCAGTGTCCTTCTGCGGCAGGCGGGCGCGGGGATCGCGCAGCAACTCGTCGAGCGCGGCCTTGCCGTGCCGGCGCTCGAACTCGGCCTGCATGACGCGGTTGTAGCCGCTCACGAAGGCCAGCGCCAGCGGCGTCGGCTCGGTCGTCTTGTACACCCAGGCCAAGCCGTAGCGCGCTTTCAGCCGCTGGGCGCGTTCGGCCTCGGCGTCGGCATCGCGGGGCTGCTTCGCGAAGGTCTGCCACTGGAGCAGGCCGGCGGCGATGTCGGCCCGCGCGCGGGCCTCGCCCTGCTGGCCCACCGCGGTGGGGTCCCCGATGCGCAGGTCCACGCTCGCCACGAGCTGCCGCTCCACCGCGTCGGACGGGCGGACGATGCCGAAGGTGTCGAAAAGCCAGACCACGCTGCCGGCGGCCAGCAGGCTCACGAGGGCGGCAACGACGTGGATGCGGCGCGAGCGGCGCCAGGTGGCGGCCCCCTCGGGGCGGCCGCTGTCGAGTTCTGTCATGGGTTCAGGATCCTTCAGCCACGATTCTCGGCGAGCGGCGCGAGGGCCGCCTGCACGCGGGCTTGCCAGGCCGCCAGCTCGTCCGGCGGCCAGTCGGCCCAGCGGTCGAACTGTGCGTCCAGTTCGGCCGCCAGGCCACGCAGCGCGGGCAGCCCCGCCACGTCGGCCGCCAGGCTCAGTTGCGCGAGCCACTCCTGCACCCGGCGCACACGCGGGTAGGCCTCGAACAGCCAGGCTGCCACTTCGCGGCGGGCGCGCCAGTCGGCATCGCCGAAGCGGGCCACGGCCGATGCCGTGAGCCGCTGCCCGGCACCGAGGCAGTCGAAGGCCACGCAGCCGCTGAACCCGCGCGGGATCAGGGCGTCGTGGATGCCGCAGCGGTGGTCGGCGCACAGATGCTGGCAGGGCGTCTGCGCGGGCTTGTCGAAGCCGAAGCCCTGGGCCGCATCGAACGGCGGCACGACGCAGCACAGGCCGACGCAGGCCGAGCAGTCAGCCCGCAGGTGGGCGGGCAAGGCAGGCGTCATGGGTGGCGTCATGGCGACTTGAAGTCGCCCGCGGTCGAGATGACGAAGCCGTCCGGCCGGATGTGCCTGCGCCATGCCGCATGGGCCTGCTCCACCGTCACAGCGGCGAGGGCGTCGTCGCGCTTCTGCGCCGCGGCCCAGGTCTCGCCGCGCTCGGCCAGGCTGCTCAGCCCGCCGGCCAGGGCGGCCGGGTCGGCGCGGCCCTGCTTGCGGCCTTCCAGGATGTCCTGCTTGGCCCGCGCGAGCTCGGCCGGCGTGATGCCGTCGGCGGTCATGCGGGCGATCTCCTCCTTCACGACGGCAATCACGCGCTCGCGCTTGTCGGGCGCAAAACTCGCCTGGATCGCGAAGCTGCCGTCGTTGCCCCAGTAGCCGGCGCTCAGCGAGGCACCGATGCCGTAGGTCAGGCCCTCCTTCTGGCGCACGCGCTCGGACAGGCGGCTCTCCAGGCCGCCGCCGCCGAAGATGTGCACGGCCAGCTCCAGCGCCGGGTAGTCGCCATCCTCGTAGTTCAGCGGCAGCGTCTCGTGCAGGCGCACGATGGCGTTGGCCTTGTCACGCGCGATGGCATCGAAGCGGGCCGGCGGGATGGCCACGTGCTGCGCGATGTGGCGCACGAACTTCGGCGCGGCAGGCTTCTTCCAGTCACCGAAGAGGGTCTCCAGCTCGGCGGCGAGGCCGTCGGGCAAGGCCCCGACGACACTGACCTGCGCCTCGTTGGCGCTCCAGTAGTCGGCATGAAAGCGCTTCACGTCGTCCAGCGTCGTGGCCTTCAGGTTGGCGATGCGCTCGTCCACCCCCATCACGTAGTCGGGGTGGCCGAGGCTCACGCCACGGGCGCGGTTGTAGTGGCCGCGCGTGGCTTCCTGCCGCAGCACCCCGGGCT
The DNA here is from genome assembly GCA_003963005.1 of Burkholderiales bacterium. Lineage (GTDB taxonomy): Bacteria > Pseudomonadota > Gammaproteobacteria > Burkholderiales > Burkholderiaceae_C > Pelomonas. The sequence goes on along the minus strand of RXJW01000075.1, from coordinate 33,441 downwards.
CCTGCCGCGAGGCCTCGATGCCAGCGATGGCGGCGCGGATCTCGCGGTCGAAGGCGTCCTGCGGGAACAGCGGGTGGCGCAGCGCGTCAGCCGCCACGCGCAACGCCGGCAGCAGTGTGTCGCGCTCGGCGCTCAGGAAGATCGTCGCACCCTGGTCATAGCTGGCGATGTTGAGGTTGGCGCGCAGCTTGATGAGGGCGTCCTGCAGCTGCTGCTTCGTGAAGCCACGGCTGCCCTCGTCCATCAACTGCCCGACGAGGCCCGTGCCGTTGCGCGCAAACGTGGCGTTGCGCTCGCCCCAGCGCAGCTGCATCTGCAGCACGACGGTGTTGCCGCGCGTCTGCTTGCGCAGCGTGTGCAGCGCGATGCCGCTGGGCAGCGTCGTGCGGCTCATGCGCGTCTCCAGCACCGCAGGCACCGGGTCCAGCTGCTCGCCTTCCTCCACCTTGGGCGGCGGCTTGAGGCCGGCCAGGCGCTCGGCCAGCGGCGGCGCCGGCGGGATCTCGACGCGCTCCACGCTCGCGGCCGGCAGGTAGCGGCCGAGCGTGCGGTTGGCCGGCCGGAAGTAGGCGCGGCGCACCCGCTCCACGTCGGCTAGCGTCACCTTCGGGATGTCGTCCATCAACTGGAACAGCAGCCGCCAGTCGCCGGCCGCGATCAGGCCCGAGATCTGCTGGATCAGCGCCTCGGGGTTCTTCATCTGCTGGCGGTAGCTGTTGACGGCGATGTCGCGCACGCGGGTCAGCTCACTCTCGTCGAAGCGCTGGGCGGCGCGGCCCTCGGTGAGGTCCAGCAGCAGGGCCTCGACCTGGGCCACGTCGCCGTCCGGCGGCAGCACCGCGTAGGCGCTGGTCACGAAGGGGTCGGCACCGCCGATGCCCTGGATGCCCGCAGCGACCGCCAGCTTCGGCTCCACGAGCTGCTTGTAGAGCTGCCCGCTGGGCTGCAGGCTCATCAGGAGCCCGTACACCAGCAGCGCCGCAGTGTCGCGGTGGGTGATGGCGGGCACGTGGTAGTTCACGAGCAGGATGGGCTGCCCGCCGACGCGACGCACGACCACCGTGCGCTCACCGTCCTGCGCCGGCTCGACCGTGTAGGGCTGCGGGATGGGCGCGGCAGGCTGGGCGATCGGGCCGAAGTGCCGGCCGATGAGCGCCAGGGTGGCGGCCTTGTCGAAGGCGCCGGCGATCAGCAGCGTCGCGTTGTCGGGGCGGTAAAAGCGCTTGTAGAAGGCCTGCAGCTTCTCGATGGGCACGTTCTCGATGTCGCTCTTCGGACCGATGGTCGCGTGGCCGTAGGGGTGCCAGGCAAATGCGGCGGCATTGACGCGCTGGGCCAGCACCGAAAAGGGCTGGTTCTCGCCGCGCTCGAATTCGTTGCGCACCACGGTCATCTCGGTGTCGAGGTCCGCCTTGGCCACGCGGCTGTTGACCATGCGGTCGGCCTCCAGCGCGAGCAGGAAGGCCAGCGTGTCGGCATTGGCATTGAAGCTGGCGAAGTAGTTCGTGCGGTCGACCGTCGTCGTGCCGTTGAAGCGCACGCCGCGCTGCGCCATCGCACCCGGGATGTCGTTCTGGCGCGGCGTGCCCTTAAACAGCATGTGCTCCAGCAGGTGCGCCATGCCGTACTCGCCGGGGGCTTCATGGCGGCTGCCCACGCGGTAGGTGATGTTGACGGTGGTGGTCGCCTGCGTCGCATCCGGGAAGAGCAGCACCTGCAGTCCGTTGGGCAGGCGGTATTCCTCGATGCCGCCGACTTCGCGCACGAGTGCGGGCTCGGCAGCCGGGCGGTTCAGCACCAGCGCGGGCGGCGCCCCGGGCGTGTTGGCGGCCGCCGTGGCCTTGGGCGCGGGCTTCTGATCCTTCTGCGCCTTCTGCGCCTCGGCGCCCACCGGCACCAGCCACAAGGCCGCCACCACCAGGGCCAGTGGCCGCCATCCGTTCCAGCTCATCCGCATTGGTCTGTCTCCACCGCATGCCCGTTCTCGGGTCCGGGCGCATTCTGCGCGGTTTCTCGGCGGGCGCCGTTCGTCAGATCGGAACCCGGACCGCACGGCGGCCCGAGCCCGCTGCGCCGTGTCAGCGCGGCTGGGGCCAGGGCGGCTGGCCGATCACGGCCGTGGCCTGCGCCTCGGGGAGCGCCTTGGAGAACAGCCAGCCCTGGCCGACCTCCACGCCGAGTTGGGCCAGCAGCGTCGCCTGCTTCTCGTCTTCCACGCCTTCGGCCAGCGTCTGCTTGCCCAGCGCCAGCGCCAGGCCGACGATGGTGCGCACGATCTCCTGCGCCTCCTGACCGGCCGCCAGGCGGATGACGAAGCTGCGGTCGACCTTGAGCGTGTCGAACGGGAAGCGGTGCAGGTAGGCGAGCGAGGAATAGCCGGTGCCGAAGTCGTCGATGGACAGCTTGAAGCCCATGCGCGTCAGCTCCTGCAGCACCTCGGCACTGCGCTGCGGGTTGGCCATGGCCATGCTCTCGGTCACCTCCAGCTTGAGCCGGTGGGCCGGCACGTCGCCCAGGGCGGCGAGCGTCGCCCGGGCGTCGGCCAGCAGCTCCAGGTCACGCTCCAGCTGCACACCCGACAGGTTGACCGCCACCTCGCCCCGGAAGCCCAGGGGCTGCCAGCGTCGCAGCTGCGCCGCGGCCTCCAGCAAGGCCCAGCGGCCGATGGCGCAGATCTGCCCGCTCGCCTCGGCCACGGGGATGAAGTCGCCCGGCATGATGAGCCCGCGCTCAGGGTGCCGCCAGCGGATGAGCGCCTCGAAGCCGAGCAGCGCCCGGTCCTGCAAGCGCACGAAAGGCTGGTAGTGCAGCTCGAACTGGTTGCCCGCCGTGAGCGCCGTGTCGATGGCCTCGCGCAGCCAGCGGCGGGACTGCTCCACCAGTTGCTCGGCCGGGTCGAACTCGTGCGTCTGGCCCGGCCCGGCACTCTTGGCACGGGCCAGCGCGCCCTCGGCGGCCGTCAGCAGTTCGTCCGCGGTGAGCGGACCGTGGCGGCGCTGCGCCCAGGCGATGCCGGCCGTGACCTGCAGCACGGGCACCGCGACGGCGAACGGCCGCTGCAGCAGCGCCTGAACGCCACGCGCGAGATCCGTCGCACTGTCGCCACCGGCCAGCAGCAGCGCGAACTGATCCGGTCCCAGGCGCGCCACGAGGTGCCGGCCGCCGTAGGCCGTCTTCAGGCGCTGCGCCAGCTCGGTCAGCACACCGTCGCCCGCGATCGGGCCGTGCGCCTCGTTCAGCGCCCGAAAGCCATCCAGACCCAGCAGCAGCAATCCGGTCTCGGGGGCCGGAACCCCGGTGAGCAGCTGGGTCAACTGCTCGCGGAACAGCACGCGGTTGGCCAGGCCGGTGAGGCGGTCGTGCAGCGCATCGAAGCTGATCTGGCGCTGCAGGCGCTGGCTCTCGGAGATGTCGGTCAGCGAGCCGGCCATCCGCACGGGCTCGCCGGCCTCCCGCACGGCCAGGCCGCGGGCCAGCAGCCAGCGCTCCTGGCCGCCCTGCTGAAAATGCAGCACGTGGTGGAACTGCAGGCTGCGCCCCTCCAGGTGGGCGTGCAGTTCGGCCTCGAAGGCCGCCCGCGCCGGCGGCTCCAGCGGCAGCGTCCAGGCCCGGATGCCCTGCCCGGCCTCGTCGGCCGACAGCCCCATCAGCGCCAGCCAGCGGGGTGAGTAGTACACGGCCCCACTGGCCAGGTCCCAGTCCCACAGCCCGTCGTTGGCCCCCTGCGCCGCGAGGGCGTAGCGCTGCTCGCTCGCCGCCAGGCGCTGCGCCGCCTCGCGCTGGCGGGCCTGCTCCAGCACGGCACGCCACGCACTGCCGCCCAGCGTGGCCAGCAGCACGGACAGCAGGGCCGGCGCCAGCCCCAACACGAGGTAATGCGACTCGAACGCCCATTGCGTGGACAGCAGCAGCAGCACGACGCCGGCGACGATCATCGCCAGCGCGATGCCGAGCGGGCGACGCGCCAGCCATGCCACGACGGCCAGCGGCAGCAGCACGATCAGCGCCAGCTCGGCCGCACCGCCCCAGGCGGGCCGCACGAGGCTGCGGCCGGTGAGCAGGTTGTCGGTCACGGTGGCGATTCGCTCCATGCCGGGCAGGCGAGCGTCGAAAGGCGACGGCAGGTGATCGCCCGCGGCCAGTGCCGACACGCCGAGCACGGCCACGCGCCCCTTCAGCCGTGAGGGGTCGACCCGACCGGCGAGCAGGTCTGCCAGCCCGACCGACTCGAACGGGCTGCCCGGGCCGCTGGGGCCGTAGTAGTTGACGCGGGTGTGCGAGAGCTCATCCAGCGGCACCCGCAGGGCCTCGCCCACGCTCACCTCGTCACCGAAGCGCGCCCGGGCCTGCTGCCAATCCGCGCCGCGGGCGAAAGCGGCCAGCCTGAGGGCCAGCGAGGGGTAGGCCTCGCCGTCCAGCACCCGCACCGGCTGATCGCGGCGGATGCTGCCATCGCTGGCCGGCCGCACGCTGATGTGGCCCAGGCCGGCCGCCGCCGCGGCCAGCTCCGGCTCGGGTGCGATCAGCCGGCGCGGCGCGTCCTGCTGCTGCGCCCGCGCCAGCGCGGCATCGCCCTCGTAGCGCAGCAGCGCCTGCGCAAGCACCGGCGCCGGCACGGCCCCCTCGCCACGCCCCTCGTCCGGCAGCGAAAACGGGATCAGCACGCAGCCGCAGGCTCGCATCGCGCCCGCCAGTACCTGGCTGGCCTCGGGGGTCCCGCCTCCGGGGAGCAGCAGCACGTCGAGTGCCACCGCCCGCACACCGCCGGCGTGCAGGCGCTGCACGGCGCGCGCCAGGTCTGCCCGGTCGGGCACGCGCCCGCCCAGCGCCTCGAAGGCCGCATCGTCGACATGCACCAGCAGCAACGGCCATTCGCGGCCCGGCGCGATCACGCCGCGCCACTGCATCCGCCAGTCCTGCAGCAGGAGGTCCGGCCGCTCCAGCAGCGGGACATCGGCCCGCCAGGCGGCCATGGCCAGGCCGATCAGCGCCGAGCCCAGCGCGATCAGGCCAAAGCCCAGCCGCGACCTCAATCCAGCACCCCCAGGCGCTGCTCCAGGCGCTGCAGCCGCTCCGTAGTCCAGGCCGCGGCGGCGCTGCACTGGCTGCCGTCGCACTGTGTGCCGTTCAGGGCCTGCTGCAATCGGACGGGTTGCCGGGGCTTGATGCCGCGCGTCTGCGGGCCGGCCGGCTCGACCTCGACCTCGCCGGTCCTGACGTGCACGGCCGTGGCCCGGTCGTCGGCCACCTCGACGCTGAACTCGGTGCCCCGCACCGCCGTGACGGCCGTGGGCGTGCGCACCTTCCAGCTGCCCTGGGCCGATGGCGTCACGCGCTGGCCCACCAGGCCCAGCTCCAGCAGGAACTCGGCCGTGCGCGGCTGCCCGGCCAGCGCCTGGAAGGCCTCGATGCGCAGCTGGCTGCGGTCGGCGAGCACCAGCACCGAGCCGTCGGCGAAGCGCAGCCGCACCCGGCCGGCGACCCCGGTGCGCAACTGGGTGCCGACTTCGAGCCTGTCGCCCACGGCGAGCGGCTTGCCGTCAGCGCGCTGGGCGTCGCCACTGACGGCCATCACCTCGCACGCGGTCTGCGCGGCAGCCACGGAACTCAGCAGGGCCAGGCCCAGCAGCAGGGCAGCACGCATTCCCGATCTCCTATCGCGAAGGGTCACCGAACAACGCAAAGCCGGCCCAGTAGAACGGATGGGACCAGCGCCCGCCACCGAGTTGTCCCTCGATCATCCTCACTTGCGCGAGGCGCAGTGCCTCGGCCCGCGGCGCGGGGGCCGAGAAGGTGGCCGCGGTGAGCGCGGCGGCCGATGCCGTCTCCACCGCCCAGTGCGTGGCCAGCACCGAGCGCCCGCCGGCAAAGAAGAAGCCGCGCACCAGCCCCGACATCGCCGCCCCGCCCTGCTCGCCCGCCGCCGTGTTGCAGGCCGACAGCAGCACCGTCTGGGCGTTCAGGCGCAGCGTCAGCACGTCGTCCAGCTCCAGCAGCGGCGAGGCGGAGGCGTCTCCCGTCGGTGCCAGCGCCAGTGCCGGCTTGGACACGCCCGGCAGTTCCCCCGGCATCAGGCCGTGCGTGGCGAAGGCCACCACCCGGCGATCGGCCAGCGGCGCGGCCAGCACGGCCTCGCGCGTGGCCGCAGCGCCGAGCAGCAGGTCCGCCTGCGCATTCGCGCCAAGCGCCTTGGCCAGGGCCTGCAACTCGATGCGCGTCTCGGGCAGCGGCGGGATGTCACCGTAGCTGAAGCCCCAGGCAGCGTCGTACTTCGTCGCCGCTGCACCCAGCGCGGCACGCCCGCCCGGGGCTGTCGACTTGAACTGCGGGTCGCCCACGCCGAACAGCGCCTTGGCCGCGACGGGCGGCGCCGTCACACGGCGCAGCGCAGCCAGCGCGCCGGCCGAGGGCAATTGCGTGACGGCCATGCGGCGCGCCACGAAGGCGGCCGGATCGGGGGCGGTCAGCACGGCCGCGAAGGGCAAGGCCGCGAGCGCGCCATCCGCGGCGACGAGCAGGCTCGTCACCTCGCCGCCGGGCTGCAGCGGAGCGACCAGCTCGCGCCAGACCTCGTGCAGCCCCGCGATGGGAAGGGCAGTCGGCCTGGCGGTGCCGAGGTCGAGCGCGCTGCGCAGCTGCGTGACGCGCTCGGCCCAGCCGCTGGCGTCGACCGCGGACGCCGTCAGCCGCGTGGGCACCCCAGGCGCCACCCACCACGCCAGCGTGGCGCCCTCGATCGGGTGCACGACGAGCAGGGCCTCACCGGGTGCCAGCAGCTTTTGCAGCGCCGTCGGCGCCGGCAGCGGCGGCGTGACGAGGTCGGCATACGCCGGGTAGGCCTTGGCGATGCGCTCGCGCTGGGCATTCAGCGCCTCGCGGGCCGACTGCGCCGCCTCGCGCTGCTGGCGGATCTGCTCGCGCAGCGCGGCGAGCTCGTCGGCCATGTCCTTCTGGCGCTGCTTGCGCTGGGCGTCGGCCAGGGCCTTGAGCTCGGCCTTGGTCTCCTCGCTGTTGTTGCGGCGGCGCAGCCGGTCCTCGTCGCCGAGCGAGGCGTTGAGGGCGCTCGTGCGCGTGGCCGCCGCGGTGCGCAGGGCCTGCTCCTCGTCGAGCAGCGCGCGCAGCGCCGGCGTGGCGGCCAGCAGCCGGGCACTGGCGTCGACCAGGGCGCGGTGCGTGCTGCCGGTCTGCAGCCGGTCGGCCACTTGCAGGCCACGGTCGATCCAGGCGGGTTCGAGCCTGTCGCCACGGCGCGCGCGCGTGGCGATCTCGCGCAGGTACTCGTCGAAGGCCAGGCCCAGCACGAAGCCGCGTGCGCCCGCCATGTCCAGGTCGAGCCAGCCACCGGGGGTGTCCAGCAGCGCGACGAAGAGCGGCTGGTAGTCGCTCCAGGCACCCGCCATGTCGCCCTTGAGCAACCGCACGAGGGCCCGCACGCCGGCGGCTTCCTGCGTCTGCGGATGCGCGTCGCCGTACAGCCGCACGCGGCTGCGGTGGAGGCGCTCGACGATTTCCAGCGCCTCGTCGACCCGGCCCGACTTGGCGGCCAGCAAGGCGCGCAGCCGCCAGTCACTGGCCCGTTCACGGGCCAGGCTGTCTGCCGGCAGGCTGCCCAGGAATTCGGCGTAGAACGCGTCGGCTTCGGCCCAGCGACGCAAGCCGATCAGGGAGCGCACCTGTTCCTGTCGTGCCAGCCAGCGCGCGTGGCTGGCCGGGCTGGCGCCGGCGCGCTGGAGCATGTCGTCGGCCCGCTGGGCGTTCTCCAGCGCGGTGGCGTACTGGCGCGAGGCGACCTGGGCCTGCGCGAGCCGGTAGTGCCAGCGGGCACCGAGCGCGTCGGTGATCTGGCCGGCGCGCCACAGGGCCAGGTTGGTCCGGCCGATCTGCACCGCCTCCGGCGCGCGCCCCTGGCGCACCAGCGCGTAGGTGAGCATGCCCTGCGAGCCGTCGTACCAGCCGTAGGCCTCCTGCACGGCGGGGTCCTTCAGCGGCTTGCCGCCGGCGCGGGCGCTCTCCAGCCACTTCTGCGACAGCCGCACCGCTTCGCGCAGCGCGGCCACGGCCTCGGCCTGGCGCCCGTCCCAGCGGTCGATCTCGGAGCGCACCTGCAGGCGGTCGATCTGCAGCCGCCAGGTGGCCACCGGGTCGGCCGCGACCTGCGCCAGGGCCTGCTGCACCAGGCCCTGCGCGCGGGTCCACATCCGCTCCAGCGGGCCGCGGTCCCGGCCCTGGGCCAGCGCGTAGACCTGGCGCAGCGCCGCGGCGGCGCGCGTGGGCAGCGGCAGGGCGCTGTCGCTGGCGAAGGCATCGGCGGCAGCCAGGGCCTTGCCGGAGCTGCCCCAGACGAACTCGGCGCCAAGGTACTGGCGCACCCAGCCCTCGGCGCCCGGCTGCGTCCGCCCGGCCTGGGCCAGTTCCGCCAGCAACTCGACCCAGCGGCCCCGCTGCTCCAGCGACTGGGCGGCGCGCACCTGCTGCTGCAGGAGCGCCAGCCGCGCGGCCGGGTCGACCGGCAGGGGCTGCGCGAGCAGGGCCTGCGCCTCGGCAGCTGGCATCAGCGCCGCGGGGGCGTCCGCGGCGTCGTCGTCGACCTGGGCCTGCACCGGAGTCGCAGCGAGCAGCACTGCTGCCAGCCAGAGCCGTTTGCGCATGAGGCACCTCCGTGCGCGATGCTAGCGAGCGGCCGGCGGCCGTGCCGCCCGCGTTCAGGGGGTCACAGCTTGCGGGCCGGCCACTGGGCGGCGAGCAGCGCGGCAGCCATCACCCACATCGGCGCTGCGAGCGCCGTGCCGGCGGCCAGCATGCCGAAGCCCATGGGCATGGCGACGGTCGCGCCGTTCACGGTCAGCATGCGCAGCCCGAGCGCCTGGCCGTGGCGCTCGGGCGGCGTCGCGCGGTGGAGCATGGCGAGGATCATCGGCTGCACTGAACCCAGTGCCAGGCCCAGCAAGGCCGAGCCGGCCATCAGCCCCAGCGTGCCCGGGAGCCAGGCGTAGGCGCCGAACGTCAGCGTGGCCAGCGTCATCGCCGCCCGCACGGCGCGGGCTTCGTCGAGGTCGTCGGCAAAGCGCACGATGGCCAGGCGCACCACGGTCGCGGCCACGGCGAAGCTGCCCAGCACCAGGCCGATGCTGGACGCGGACAAGCCCCGGTCATGGCCCACGACGGGCACGACGAAGCTGTGCGCATCCCAGCCCGCGGACAGCGCGAGGTTCACCACCAGCAGGCGACGGTACGCCGGCAGGCGGAACAGGTCCCAGGCCGCGCGCTCCCGGAAGCTGCGGGTCAGCACGGCCGGCGGGTTCGGCGGCACTTGGCGTGCGAGCAGGCCCGCCACCACCGGCAGGCCGGTGGCGAAGGCAAAGGCTGCCCACATGCCGACGTGGTCGATCAGCAGCCCGGCCACGATGGGCGACACCGCGTTGGACATCGCCGGCCCGAGCGCCATCCAGCTGAAGATCTTCTTGAGTTCGCCCGGCTCCTGGGCCATCAATCCGGCTTCGCGCTGCAGGGCCACGGCGGCCACGGCCACGGCGCCGCCCGCCAGCAGGCAGCCCGTGGCGATCGCCCACAGCTGCGGGATGAGCAGCGCCAGCAAGGCCCCGACGAAGGCCATGGCCACGCCGACGCCCATCGGCCGATGAAAACCGTGCCGGTCGGCGAGCCGCCCCGCCCACAGCGACAGCGCGATCGGCGCCACCGCGAAGAGACTCAGCAGCATGCCGAGCGACGCTTCACCATAGCCCTGCTGCAGCACCCAGAGGGCCGCCGTGACGCGCGTGGTCGCCATGCAAGCATGCACGCAGATCATCGTGGCGATCAGCCACGGAAAAGCGTGGCGCAGGTGCTTGTGCGCCGGAGCGCCGTCGGTCATTCGGCGTCCTCGCTCCCGCCGTCGCCCAAGCCCAGCTGCAGCAGTTGCTGGGCGGCGTCGTCCGGCAAGGCCTCCACCCCCTTGAGCTTGCGCGTCATGGCGCGGGTGCGCACCTCGGCAGCGTCCAGCGTGTTGCCGGCTTCTTCGAGCTTGCGCTTGGCCTTGGCCAGCACGTCGCCGAACTTGCCGAACTCGGTCTTGACGGCGCCCAACACCTCCCAGACCTCGGCGGAGCGCTTTTCGAGTGCCAGCGTCCGGAAACCCATCTGCAGGCTGGTCAGCGTGGCCAGCAGCGTGGTGGGGCCGCAGAGCATCACCTTGCACTCGCGCTGCAGGCCTTCGACCAGGCCCGGCCGGCGCAGCGCCTCGGCGTACAGCCCCTCGGTGGGCACGAAGAGGATGCCGAAGTCCGTCGTGTGCGGCGGGCCGATGTATTTCTCGCGGATGGTGCGCGCCTCCAGCCGCAGGCGGCTCTCGATGGCCTTGGCCGAGGCTTCGGCGCCGGCCGGGTCGCCGCGCTCCTGCGCGTCGAGCAGGCGCTCGTAGTCTTCGCGCGGGAACTTGGCGTCGATCGGCAGCCACAGCGGCTGGCCGTCGTCGCGCTGGCCCGGCAGCTTGATGGCGAACTCCACCCGCTCGCTGGAACCCGGCAGCGTCGCCACGTTGGCCGCGTACTGCTCGGGCGTGAACACCTGCTCCAGCAGGCCGGCGAGCTGCACTTCGCCGAACACGCCGCGCGTCTTGACATTGGTCAGCACGCGGTTGAGCGAGCCGACGTCGCGCGCCAGGTTCTGCATCTCGCCCAGGCCCTTGTGCACCTGCTCCAGCCGCTCGGCGACCTGCTTGAAGCTCTCGCCCAGGCGCTGCTCCAGCGTGGCGTGCAGCTTTTCATCCACCGTGGCGCGCATCTGCTCGAGCTTCTTCTCGTTGTCCTGCTGGATGCTGGTCAGGCGCTGCTCGACGGTCAGGCGCAGTTCCGCGAGCCGCTGCTCGTTGGTCTTGGAGAGCGCCTGCAACTGTTCGCGCATCACGTCGCCCAGGCGCTGCATGGCCTCGGTCTGGGCCAGCGCGCTGCGCTGGGCGGCGGCGTCCTGCGCTTCGCGCGCGGCCAGGGCCTGCGCCGCCAGCGACTGGTTGCTGCCCTGCAGCCCCTGCGTGAGCGACTGCTGGAACTGCGCCAGACCCTGCATCAGCTCCTGGCGCGTGCCGCTCGCGCTGCGGCCGAGTTCATCCCGCAGCTCCCGCTCCAGGCGCTCATTGCTCTGCAGCAGCTCCGGCGGCACGCCAGCCTGCGGCTTGTGGTGGGCCAGGATCAGCACCAGCAGCAGCAGGATCAGCGCCAGCAGGGCCAGCGCGGTCAGTTCGAACATGCTCACTGGTGCACCCTTCGCGCTCCGCGCTGTCCCGCCATGCGGGAGCGAGCTTGCTTGGGACGGCCCGGCGCAGCGCTCATGGGACCAGCAGCCCCACGACGGCCTTGGGCAGTTCCGCCTGGATCAAGGCCTCCAGGGCCTGAAAGCGCTGCTCGGGCGAGGTCGCCGCCCACGGGTTGGTGGCCGTGGCCGCGGCCACCGGCAGGCGGCTTGCCACGGCCAGCGACTGCTCCCGCTTGAGCTTGAGGTCCTTCAGGTCGATCAGCGCCACGCGGATGGACACGTAGGGCGCGAAGACCGGCAAGCCGCCCTGCCCGTCGAACCCGATCTGGCCGCTCGGCCGCTGGTCGAGCACGAAGCCCGGGCCTTCGAGGGACGTGAGGATGCGCGCCGGCAGCGCCGCGGCCAGCGCCGGCTCCTGGCGGCTGCGGGTGACCAGCAGCAGGTAGGCCGCGCCGCTCTGGCGCACGGCCTCGCCGAGCTGGCCCGGCAGGCTCAGGCGGCCGTTGACGAACAGGTTGGCCGGGTCACCGAACAGGCTGCGCGTGGTCGACGTGTAGAGCTTGATCTCGCGGCCCTGACCCGAGGCCTTCACCGCCGCATCCAGGGCCTGCAGCGCCGCCGTGTCCAGCCCCCCGGGTGGGGTTGCCGTCCATTCGCCGCTCTGCACCGTGTCGCCCCGGGCCGGGCTCAGGCTGATCAGTTGCACGCTGTCGCCGAGCAGGGACAGGCCGGCCAGCTTGCGGGGATCGCGCGGTGTCGTGTCTTCCACGACCGGCTCGGGCGCCGGCGGCGGCGAGCCCTTGTTCTTCTGCCCGAAAGCAAGGGCGGGCAACAGGCAGAGCAGGCAGATCAGGCGGCGGTTCATGCAGAGAGCACTTCAGGATTGAGCGGCGTGGGCGGCGCGGCGCCCGTCAGCGCGGCGATGAGGTTGTCGGCGGCGAGCGCCGCCATGGCATGGCGCGTGGGCAGCGTGGCGCTCGCGATGTGGGGTGTGAGCACGACGTTGGGCAAGGTCAGCAGGGCGGGGTTGACGCGGGGCTCGCCCTCGAACACGTCCAGGCCCGCCGCGGCGATGCGGCGCTCGCGCAGGGCAGCGGCCAGCGCGTCTTCGTCCACGATGCCACCACGCGCCACGTTGACGAGCGTGGCCGTGGGCTTCATCAGCGCGAGTTCGGCGGCGCCGATGCAGTGATGGGACTCCGGCGAGTAAGGCAGGACCAGCACGAGGTGGTCGGCCGCGCGCAGCAACTCGTCCTTGCCGACGTAGCGCGCGCCGAGTTCAGCCTCGGTGTCGGCCGGCAGCCGCGATCGGTTGTGATAAACCACCTGCATGCCGAAGCCGAAGCGCCCACGCCGTGCGATGGCCTGCCCGATGCGGCCCATGCCGAGGATGCCGAGCGTCGTGCCGTGCACCTCCGCGCCGGCCAGGAAGTCCCACGACCAGCTCTTCCAGCCGCCGTCGCGCAGCAGGCGCTCGCCCTCGCTCATGCGGCGGGCTGTGGCCATCAGCAGCGCGAAGCCGAAGTCCGCGGTGGACTCGGTCAGCACGTCCGGCGTGTTGGTGACGAGCACGCGGCGTGCAGTGCAGGCGGCCAGGTCGATGTGGTTGTAGCCGACGCTCATCGTGCAGACGGCACGCAGGCTGGGGGCGGCGTCCAGCAGCTCGGCCGTGATGCGTTCGGTGCCGGTGATGTAGACCCCCACCTTGCCCTGCAGGCGCTCGCGCAGTGCCTCGGGCGACAGCGGGACCTCGCCGTCGTGATAGTCCACCTCGAACGCCGCACGCAGCGCCTCCAGCACCTCGGTGGGTGCGCGGCGGGCCACCAGCACCGCAGGCTTCACGGCGGCATTCATGCGTCGATGAACCGGGCGAACTCGGCCACCGGGGCGCGCTCGGTCACCAGGCCGTTCTCGACCGCAGCCGGGTCGGCGAAGCCCAAGGACATGCCGCACACGAGCATTTGCTCCTCACCCAGCTTCAGCTCCTCGCCGATCAGCCGGTGGAACTGCGTGAACGCCGCCTGCGGACAGGTGTGCAGACCACGGGCGCGGGCCGCGATCATGACGTTCTGCAGGAACATGCCGTAGTCCAGCCACGAGCCCTGCTGCATGACGCGGTCGATCGTGAAGAACAGGCCCACCGGCGCATCGAAGAACACGAAGTTGCGGCCATGCTGGTGCTGCATCCGGGCCTTGTCGGTCTTGGCGATGCCGAGCAGCCCGTACAGGTCCCAGCCCACCTTGCGGCGGCGGTCGATGTAGGGGCTGCGCCACTCGTGGGGGTAGTAGGCGTACTCCTCCTTGTGGGCCGCGTTTTGCTCGGGGTCGAGGTAGGCGGCCTGGATGCGGCCGCTGACGCGCTTGAGCGCCTCGCCGGTCAGCACGTGCACCTGCCAGGGCTGGGTGTTGGTGCCCGAGGGCGCCCAGCGGGCGACGTCGAGGATGTCTTCCAGCGTCTGGCGCGGCACCGGCGTGGGCAGGAAGGCGCGCAGCGAATGGCGCGTCTTGATGGCGGCATCGACCGCAGCAGTCTGCTCGGGCGTGGGGGTGTCGAAACGGTTCATGGCGTGAGGCCCTTCAGGGCGGCAAGGTAGGCATCGGGCAGCACGTCCACGGGGCGCCGGCTGTCACGGTCGACATAGACGTGCACGAAATGGCCGCGCGCCGCGCAGGTGGCGGCCCCTTCGGCGAACAGGCCGATCTCGTAGCGCACGCTGGATCGCCCCTGCTGGGCCACGCGCACACCGGCCTCGATGCGCTGCGGGAAGGCCAGCGACTCGAAGAAGTTGCAGTGCGTCTCCACCACCAGGCCAATGACCGGGCCGGCGTGGAGGTCCAGCGCGCCCGCCTCGATCAGCAGGCTGTTCACCGCGGTGTCGAAGAGGCTGTAGTAGACGACGTTGTTCAGGTGGCCGTAGGCATCGTTGTCCATCCACCGGGTGGTCAGCGGCACGAAGCGGGCGTAGGTGTCACGGCTGTCGGGCTGGGGGCGGGAGCTCATGCCGCCGATTCTTTCATGCGCTGCCACACCGCCCAGGACGCGGCCGCGACATTCAGCGTGTTGACCTGCACCTGCACCGTGGTGGCCAGGTCGTGGCCATAGCCCCCGGCCATGCTGAGGGCCACGGGGATGCGCCGCGCCCGCAGCGCGTCCAGCACGCGGCCATCGCGCTCGGCGAGGCCCTCGTAGGTCAGCTTGAGCCGCCCCAGCCGGTCGGCCTCGTGCGGGTCGGCGCCCGCGAGGTAGAACGCCAGGCCGGGCCGGCAGCGGCGCCAGACCTCCTCCAGTGCCTCGTCCAGCGCGGCGAGGTATTCGACGTCACCGCAGCCGTCGTGCAGGCCCACGTCCAGGTCGCTGGCTTCCTTGCGGAACGGGAAATTGCGCTGGCCGTGCATCGAGAACGTGAAGACGGTGTCGTCGTCCCGGAAGATCGACGCCGTGCCATTGCCCTGGTGCACGTCCAGGTCGATGATGAGCACCCGCAGCAGCTGGCCGTGCCGGCGCGCCCACTCCGCCTGCATGAGCCGGGCGGCAACGGCCGCGTCGTTGAAGACGCAGTAACCCGAGCCCTTGTCCGCATAGGCATGGTGGGTGCCACCGGCCATGTTGGCCGCCACGCCCTCGGCGAGCGCCGCTCGTGCCGCGGCGATCGTGGCGCCGACCGAGCGGCGGGACCGGTCAGGCACCGACGGCGTCCAGGGAAAGCCGATTTCCCGCTGCTCCGCCGCACTGAGCCGGCCCATCAGCACCGCGTCCACGTAGTCCGGCGTGTGCACCAGGGCCAGCTCGCCCTCCGACGCCACCGGCCCCGGCTGCATGCGCAGCAGCCCCGGATGGCGCTCGAAATGCTCCCGCAGCAGGCGGTACTTGGACTGGGGAAAGCGGTGCCCCGGCGGCAGGGTCAGCGGGTGGGCGTCGTAGTGAAAGGCCAGCATGGGCCGTCACGATAGTCACATCCGGACACCCCTAATTTGCTGCAGTGCACAAAAAGTTCTTGCAATCCGCCGGCACGCCCCTATCATTCGAGTCATGTTGCAGTGCAGCAAAAGCACGGCAAACGGTTCAACCCATCTGAAACGGAGTCCACCATGCTGACCGCTGAACAAGTCCTCGCCGCTCACAAGGCCAACGTCGAAACCCTCTTCGGCCTGACCAACAAGGCCTTCGAAGGCGTCGAAAAGCTCGTCGAGCTGAACCTGCAAGTCGCCAAGACCGCGCTGACCGAAGCCGCCGACACCACCTCGGCCGCCCTGTCCGTGAAGGACGCGCAAGAGCTGCTGTCCCTGCAGGCCTCGCTGCTGCAGCCGACCGCCGAGAAGGCCGCCTCCTACAGCCGCCACCTGTACGACATCGCGTCCAGCACCGGCAGCGAAGTCGCCAAGGCCGCTGAAGCCCAGTTCGCCGACGCGCAGAAGAAGTTCACCGCGATCGTCGACACCGCCGCCAAGAACGCGCCGGCCGGCACCGAGAACGCCGTCGCCCTGGTGAAGTCGGCCGTCGCGGCCGCCAACAATGCCTTCGAGTCGGTCCACAAGGCCACCAAGCAGGCCGTCGAAGTCGCCGAAGCCAACTTCCAGGCCGCCACGTCGCAAGCCGTGAAGGCCACGCAGACGGCCACCCGCGCCTCCAAGCGCGCCGCCTGATTCCGGTCCGGCTCTGCCGCGAAAGCCCGGTGCTGATGCACCGGGCTTTTTTCATGACCGCCTGCTTGCGCTTGCTCCATCCCACGTACGCGGGATGGATCCCGCCCTCCATCGCACCGCGCCTAGCCTCGCCACGGACCGCTTCACGGGAGCCCGTGCGATGTCAGTCTGCGCAACGAGAAGGCCGGGGGCCGGGTGGCGAACCTGGGTGGTGCTGTGCTGCCTGCCGCTGGCCACGGCACTCGCCGAGCCCCCGCCGGGCCTGGATCCCGCATGGCGCGAGCGCTTCGTGCTGGGGTACTTCGCCCAGACCATGCAGGATCCGGTGCGCGCCAGCCGAGAGGCGCGGGCCGAGCTGGCCGCCATGCAGAGCTCGGCCGACCCGCGCCGCCGCCTGCAGGCCGCCGCGCGCTACCTGTTGGCCACGGACGAAGGCGCCGCCGACTGCGCACTCGCCGATCCGCTGATCGACGAAGCCCGGGCGGCCGGCCCCGCATTCGCGAGTGAGCTGTTCGATGTGGCGGTGTCAGCCTACCTCAGCCTGTCCGACCAGCATTGCAAGCGCTTCCTCGACCCGGACGAACTGGCCTCGCTGGCGCGCCAGCTGGGTGACCCGGCCCGCCAGTACTTCGTGCTGGGCGCTCGCGCGCTGTCGCAGCTCAAGGCGAATCGCTTCAACGACGCGCTGCAGACCCTGGCCGAACAGACCGACCTCGCGATCTCGGACGCACAGGCGGCGTTCTCCCTGCAGAACCGCGCGCAGGCCGAACTGGCGGCCAATCCGTCGTCCGATGCGGCACGGACCCTGCTCGCGCAAGCCGCTTCACGCATCGACGCGGGCCAGTTCCCGGCCTTGCACCTGAGCCAGCAGGTGCTCACCTTTCGCATGGAGTTTGCCGTGCGTCATGACGCCGCCGCCTTCGACGCCATGCAGCGGGCGCTGCCCGGCACCTTGCGCGGCCTGCTGGGCGACTGCCCGTCCGGCTTCGACCTCGTCACCTTCGCACGCGCCCTGACGACGGCCGGCCGCGCCGCGCAGGCCCAGTCCCTGCTGGACCAAGCAAAGCGCTTCGACACCGGATGCAAGAAGCTCGTGGCGCTGCGCAGCCGCGCCGCCCTGGAGGTGTTCACGGCCCTGGGCACACCGGATGCCTTCGTGCGCGGCCAGCAGGAGATCGCGGCGCTGGAGGCGCTGCTGTGCGACACCCGCTCCTTCGGGCCCCAGACGGTGAAGGGCTTCAAGACCCGCGCCTCGGCGTTCTGGGAGCGATTCGGCCGCTACGACAAGGCCCTGCAAGCCTTGCAGGAGGCCAACAAGGCGGGCGAGCTGCTGCAGAAGATCTCCAGCGAAACCGCTCGCGTGGAGCTGCAGGAAAAGCTGAACGTGGCGGCCAAGGACAAGGAGAACGCCCGGCTGAAGGCCGAGGCCAGCCTGCAGGAAGAGCGCCAGCGTGGCTGGATCCTGGCCTTCGCCGTGGCCATCGCCGGCGGGGCGGCTGCCGGGGCCGCCCTGTCCGTGGCCATCAGGCGCGGCCGGCGCCTGGCTCTCGTGTCCGCGGAGCTGGCCGAGCGCAACAAGGACCTGGAGCAGCGCAGCGCGTCGCGCATCCGCCTGCTGGCCGCCGCCTGCCACGATCTGCGCCAGCCGGCCCACGCCCTGGGCATGCAGACCGAACTGGGCGACGACGCCCATCGCGATCCCGCGACTTTCGCGACCTGGCTGCAAAGCGTGCGCCGCAGCACGGCCTCGCTCGCGGACATGCTGGACTCCCTGATGGACCTCGGCCGGCTCGACGGCGGCCACTACACGCCCTTGCTCAGCGACATCTCCCTGCCCGAGCTGATGCAGGACCTGACGCTGCATTTCTCCGGCCTCGCCAGCCGCAAGGGCCTGACCCTGGACGTGGCGCCGGCCGATGGCCATGTCGTGTCCGACCACCATCTGCTGCGCCGCATCCTGTTCAATCTCGTCTCCAACGCTATCAAGTACACGGATGCGGGCGGCGTGCAGGTCACGACCCACCGCCACGGTGACCAGGTGACGCTGACGGTCCGGGATACCGGGCCGGGCATCCCGCCCGACAAGGTCGACGACGTCTTCCGGGACTACGTGCGCCTGAACCCGGGCAAGGCCGCCGAAGGCCTGGGCATCGGCCTGTCCATCGTGCGTCGCGGTGCCGAACTGCTGGGCCATGGCCTGACCATGACCTCGCCTGCGGGCGGCGGGACGCTGGTGACCCTGAGCCTCCCCTGGACCGACGCGACTCCGGCAGCGGACACGCCCGCGCCGGCGCTGGCCAAGACCGCCTCCCGGCCGGGGCTGGTGGCGCTGATGGAGGATGACGTGGAGGTCCGCGACGCGATGGCGGCGCTGCTGCGCCGGTGGGGACATGTCGTCTGCGCGGGCCAGGATGCGCAAGACCTGGCCGCCCAGCTGACCCGCGGCCACCAGCGCCCCGACCTGGTCATCACCGACTTTCATCTGGCCACCACCAACGGGCTCGACGAGCTCGACCGCCTGCGCCGCATGCTGGCTTCGCCCGAGCTGCCCGCCCTGCTCGTGACCGGCAACCTGGACAGCGACCTGGCGGCCCGCGCAGCCGCCGCGGGCGTGGCGGTCGCCCACAAGCCCCTGGCGCCCGGCAAGCTCGCGACACTGGTGCAACGCCTGTGCAGGCCGGCGGCCGCGGATGCCGCGAACCGGCCGGGCTGAGGCCATCGGCCCCGGGCGGCGGGGGTGACGGCCGGCCGACACCCTGTCGATTCGTCGGCCCCTGTCGTCGATTCGCCGCCCGGCCGCTCACGGGCGCGCCGCTTCGGGGTCTACTTGCGGCCATCGACATTCCTGATCCCGCTCATGCGCCGCGACCGTTCCCCTGCTTCCCACGTCCGCCACGCCGGCCACCGCGTGCTGTTCGGCCTGCTCGTCATCGGTGTCGGCGTGGTCGTGCTGCTGGACAACCTGCGCCTCTTCGACATCTCGCTGATGCGCACCTTCTGGCCGCTGGCCCTCGTGATCTGGGGCGTGGCGCGGCTGGCCTGGCCGATGCACCGCGGCAGCGGCCTGATGGGTGCGATCCTGATCGTCGCCGGGCTCATGGTCACCGCGCAGAACCTGGGCTACCTCCAGTTCCATTGGCGCGATTGGTGGCCGGTGTTCATCATCGTGTTCGGCGTGTCCATCGTCATGCGCGGGCTGTGGCCCCGCCCGGTCGACCCCGCCTGGTCCAACGAAATCACGCTGGAGCATGGTGAGCAGGTCGACATCCAGGCCAGCTTCAGCGCCGTCAGCCAGCGCAACGATTCGACCGCCTTCAAGGGCGGCCGCATCACCAGCACCTTCGGCGGCGTGGAGCTCGACCTGACGCAGGCGCGCATGGCAGGCCCCGAGGCCCGGCTGGACATCTCGGCGCGCTTCAGCGGTGTCGAGCTGCGCGTGCCGCGGGACTGGCAGATCGCGGTCGAGGTGGCGTCGACCTTCGGCGGCGTCGAAGACAAGACCGTGCCCCCCATGACCCCCGGCCCGCGGCTCATCCTCACCGGCGAGGTGATGTTCGGCGGCGTCGAGATCAAGTACTGACGCCTTGCACCCGCTGCTGACCCACTGGCGCGGCCTCGTGGCCTACCTGCTGGCCTGGTCGCTGACCGGGCCGGCGCTGGCAGCCCTGCTGCACGGGCTGCAGATCGCCCCGCTCGACGCGGCCCTGCCGTGGACCGTGCCGCTGTGCGCCGTCTTCGCCTTCGTCGCGCTGGCCACCTACTACCCCTGCCGCAGCCAGGCTTTCGGCAGCGTGCCTTGGGCGACCGCGCTGGGCTACCGCGCGGCGCTGGTCGTCACGCTGGGTGTGCTGTTCGTGGGCCTGGCCGTGGCCTGGGACGGCGGCGGCGCCTTGCTCGGCCATCCCCAGGGCTGGGTCGCCCTGTCACCCGGCGGCATCACGGTGCTGGCGGTCACGGTGCTCGGGCTGCTGGTGCTGTCGGTGCTCGCGCACGACCTGCTGATCGCCTTCCAGCACACCCAGGCCGCCACGGCCCGCGAGGCCCAGGCCCGCCTGCTGGCCCGCGACATGGAGCTGCAGTTGCTGCGCCTGCAGATCGACCCGCACTTCCTGTTCAACAGCCTGAACGCGATCAGCGCGCTGACCCACCTCGACCCGGCAGGCGCCCGCGCCATGGCCATCGACCTGGCGCAGTTCTTCCGCCAGACCCTGGAGCTCGCCGGGCGCGACCGCATCCCGCTGCGCGACGAGCTCGGCCTGGTGCGCCATTACCTCGCCATCGAGCAGCAGCGCCTCGGCGACAAGCTCTCACTGCGCATCGATGCGCCGGACGCCGCACTGCCCGCCCTGCTGCCCCCGCTCACACTGCAGCCGCTGGTGGAGAACGCCCTCAAGCACGGCCTACGCGCCTGCGACGAAGGTGGCCTGCTGCAGGTGCAGGCGCTGGTGCGCGAAGGCTGGCTGCACGTGGCAGTCCGCAATCCGGTGCCGGCACAGGCGCCGCCTGCCAGCGGCCTCGGCCTCGGTCTGCGCAATCTCCGCGAGCGCCTGGCCGCCCAGTACGCCGGCCGGGCACAGGCCCAGTGGGGCCCGTCCGCCGAGGGCTTTGCCGTCGAGATCACCCTCCCCTTCGAACCCCAGCCATGACGCTCACCGCCCTCATCGCCGACGACGAACCCCTGGCCCGCCGGCTGCTGGCCGAGTACCTGCGCCGGCATGCCGACATCCGTGTCGTGTCGGAGGCCGACCACGGGCTGGCGGCGGCCCGCGCGATCACCGATCTCAAGCCTGACCTCGTGTTCCTGGACATCCAGATGCCCAAGCTCACCGGCCTGGAGGTGCTGGAGCTGACCGGCCGGCGCGACGGCGTCATCTTCACCACGGCCCATGACCAGCATGCGCTGCGCGCTTTCGAGCTGCACGCGGTCGACTACCTGCTCAAGCCCTTCACGCAGGACCGCTTCGATGCGGCGCTGGCGCGCGCGCGGCGCCTGATCGGCCAGCCGCAACCCGGGCTCGACGCCCTCGTCGCTCCCACGGCACCCCGGCTGTCGCGGGTGCTGGTGCGTGACGGCGAAGGGCTGCAGGTGCTGCTGGTCGACGACATCGCCTACATCGAGTCCCAGGCCGACAACGTCGCCTTCCACGCCCACGGCCGCGAGCACCTGAAGGCGCAGCGCATCTCCGAGCTGGAAACCCAGCTCGACCCGGTGCGCTTCGTGCGGGTACACCGGTCCTTCATCATCAACCTCGCGCAACTGCAGGGCCTGGAGAAGACCGACAGCGAGGCCTACATCGCCCGCATGAAGAACGGCAAGCGCATCCCGGTGAGCCGCACGGGCTACGAGAAGTTGCGGCAGGCCATCTGAGCCCGTGCAGACTCCTCGGGCACACTCGCGCCCACGATGAACATCACCACCGACGACGGCATCGCCCTGTTCCTGCACCACTGGCCGGCGCCCGCGTCAGCGCGCGGCCAGGTGCTGATCTGCCACGGCCTGGGCGAGCACATCGGCCGCTACGCCCCCGTGGCGGCCACGCTCAACGCACACGGCTGGGACGTGCAGGGATGGGACCATCGCGGCCACGGCCAGAGTGCGGGCCAACGCGGCGACATTCCCCGGCACGACGCGCTGCTGCGCGACACGGCCCGCGTGATCGACACCGTGCGCCAGGCGGGCCGTCCCTTCGTGTTGCTGGGGCACAGCATGGGCGGCGTGGTGGCGGCGCGCTTTGCCGCGGAAGCCCTGGCGCCCCGCCCGGCCGACTGGAGCCGGCCGCTGGACGGCCTCGTGCTGTCGTCGCCCGCGCTGGATCCGGGCCTCAGCGGCGCGCAGAAGCTGGCCCTGTCGCTGGCCGAAACGCTCGCCCCCGGCCTGGCCGTGGGCAATGGCCTGAAGCCGGACTGGATCTGCCGCGACCCGGCGGTCGTGGCCGCCTACGTCAGCGACCCGCTCGTCCATGACCGCATCACCGCCCGGCTCACGCGCTTCATCGTCGATGGCGGTGCGCAGGCCATCGCGGCAGCAGCACGCTGGACGGTGCCCACGATGCTGATGTGGGCCGGTGCCGACCGCTGCGTCGCCCCGCGCGGCAGCGAGGCCTTCGCGGCCGCCGCGCCGGCACAGGTGGTGGCCACGCGCCCCTGGCCGGGCTTCGCGCACGAGATCTTCAACGAACCGGAGAAGGCCGAGGTGCTGGCGACCCTCACGGCCTGGCTGGACCACCAGGCGCCGTGAGCGCGTCGAGCCGGTCCACCACCAGCTCCAAGCGCAGCAGCGGGTTCTCCAACGCCATCAGCCGGTGCCGCTCGTCCAGCGACATCGGCAGCAGCCCGGCCCATCGGTTGGCGAGCCAGCCGGCGTCCTCCCAGCGGTAGGGCGGCTGCACAGGCAGGTCTTCGGGGGCGGCCCGGCCCGAGAGGCTCGCCAGCACATCCTGCAGTTGCCGCGCCGCGAGGCGGAGGTCGTCCGGCACGGCCACGTCGGCATCGTCCGGCAGCGGGTCGATCTCGCCGACCCACAGGCCGTGGCTGAGGCAGCGCCGGCTGCGCAGCCGAAAGCGCTGGCGCCCGACCGTGCGGATGTGGATGAGGCCCGGCTGGCTGGCGTCGAACTGCTCGATGGAGGCCAGCGTGCCGACGTCGTGGAACACCTCGCGCTGGAAGCCGCCGCCTTCGCGGGTGCGCACGTCCTGCCCTTCGCTCAGCGTGACGACGCCGAAGGGCAGCTTGCGGGCGTGGCAGCGTTGCACCATGTCGAGGTAGCGCGGCTCGAAGATGCGCAGCGGCAGCGGGTCGCCCGGGAAGAGCACCGAGCGCAAGGGGAAGAGCGGCGTCTCGATGTCGGGGGCCATGGCGGGGGTGTCAGGTCAGCGGGTCTTGTCGGCAATGCGCTGGCGGATCAGCGGCAACAGCGCCTGGGCCGCCTCGCGGCCGGCCTGCACGGCGCGTCGGCGAGCCGTGAAGTCGGCGCTGCTGACGCCGTCCAGGCGCGGCCGGATGACGATGTCCGCGTCACGCAACTCGAACATGTTGATGCTCCGGCCCATGATCGAGAAAGTCTGCATCAGCATGCGGAAGGCGTCTCCCGGGGGGTCTTTCTCCGGCGGCGACGTGATGTCGACGGCAATGACGAGTTGCGCCCCCATCTCCTTGGCGAAGCGCACCGGCACCGGCGACACCAGGCCGCCGTCCACGTACTCACGCTGGCCGATGCGCACCGGCTGGAAGACCGCGGGCACGGCACTGGACGCGCGCACGGCCGTGCCGGTGTCGCCGCTGCGGAACAGGATGGAAGAGCCGTCGGACAGGTCGGTGGCGACGATGCCCAGGGGCAGCGCCATCTGCTCGATGGCCCGGCCGCCGGTCTTGTCGCGGATGTAGCGCGCCAGCGCCTCGCCGCGGATCAGGCCGCGCAGCGGGAACGACCAGTCGGTGATGGCGCCTTCGTCCATCGTGTCGGCCAGCGCCTGCATCTCCTTGCCGGACTTGCCCGAGGCATAGAGCGACGCCACCAGGCTGCCCGCCGAGGTGCCGGCCACCAGGTCGACCTTGATGCCGTTCTCCTCCAGCACCTGGATGACGCCGATGTGAGCAAAGCCCCGTGCGGCGCCACCGCCCAGGGCCAAGCCGACGCGAGGCGGCTTGGGCACGGGCTTGACGACCGGGACGACCGGATCGACCTGGGGCGGCGTGACGACCGGCGGTTGGGGCGGCTGGCTGGGCACGACGGAACAGCCGGCCAGCACCACGGCCAGCGCCGCAGTGGCGAGCCGATGACGGCTCGAACGAAGAACTTCAAGGAAAGCGTGCGCCACGGGGTCGTTTGGGAATCGAGCGAGGCGCGCAGCTTAGCGCCGCTCAGGGCACGCGCTTGGGCACCCGCTGGTGCCAGACCTCGAACGCAATGACACGGCCCTGGGCATCGCGAACAAATTGCCACTCCTCCGCCAGGCTGCCGTCGGCACGCACGGCCCGGAAGCGGTCCTTGCCACTGGCCTTGAGCACGGTCAGGGCGCCGGCGGGATCTCGCTCGGGCAGATCCATGGTCGCCAGATCCTCGCCCCAGGGCAGGACCAGGGTAGCGCTGGTCCAGGGCTGCGACTCGTACTCGCCGGCGTAAGCCTCCAGGGCGGCAGCATCCTTGGCCGCCGGCAGCGTCAGGCCTTTCTGCAGCAGCTGACGGATGGGCCGCGAGTAGCGGCTCAGCGACTCGGTGTCGCTGGCATTGGTGGCCAGCACCACGGCGATCTCGTCATCCAGCTGCAGGCTCAGCGTCGAGCGCTGGCCGGGGCACCAGCCGGAGTGACCCGCCACGTTCTTGCCGCCATCCTTCGAGACGAAGAAGCCCAACCCCACGGCCGTGCCATCGGCGTCGACGAAGTGCTGGCGCTGCATGCCGCGCAGCGTGGACGGCTTCAGCACCTCGGACTGGCTGGCCTTGCGCAGGCGGAACTGCCACGCCGCAAACCGCGACAGGTCGAGCACCGACGAGGTGAAGCCGGCTGCAGCCGCGAGGCCCTGGGTGTCGAAGGACGGCACCGGGTCCCGGCTGCCATCGCGCTTGCGGGCCCCGAAGCCCTGCGCCAGTCGATCGCCCTGGTCGCGCGGCATGAAGGGCCGGGTGTCCTTCAGCGCCAGCGGGCCGAGGATGTGCTGCTGCACATAGGCCGCGTAGGGCTGGCCCGAGCGCCGCTCGACGACCTCACCGAGCAGGGCCATGCCGAGGTTGCTGTACTGGTAGCGCTCGCCGGCGTTCATGAAGCTGGTCTGGCCCTTCAGGTCCTGCAGCAACCGCTCGCGGCTCGGGAAGCGGAAATCCGGGGCGGTCCAGTAGGCTTGGGCGCCCTCGCGCGGCAGGCCCGCTGAATGGGTGAGCAGGGCTTCGATCGTGATCGGGCCGCCTGCCGCATCGCTGCGCTTCAGGCCGAAGTCGGTGATATGCAGCGCAATGTCATCGTCCAGGTGCAGGCGGCCGGCCTCCCACTGCTGCATGACGGCGATCGACGTGAACAGCTTGGAGATGGAGCAGATGCTGTAGAGCGTGTCGGCCCGTGCCGGCACGCGGCGCGCGTGATCGCTGAAGCCGAAGCCGCGCGACCAGACGGTGTCCTGCCCGATCACGACTGCCGCGGACAGGCCCGGCACCTGGTCGAACTCGACCTGCGCCTGCAGCCATCGGTCGACCCAGCGCAGGGCGTCGCGGGATGGGGTAGCGGGCGCGGTCTGCGCACCCACGAGCGTGGCGGTCAAGGACAACGCCATCAGCGCGGCAAAAGGCTTCATGTGGAGTCCCCCCTGGACTTGGTGTTCAGCTGAGTTTGTAGCTTTGCAGGTGAATCGAGGTTTCGGTACTGGCAATTCCCTTGATGAGGCGCACGCGCTCCAGCACCGCCGCCAGCTCGTTCAGGTTCGGGCTGCGGATCTCGGCCAGCAGGTCCCAGCGGCCGTTGGTGTCGAACAGCCCCGTGATGCCCGGCTCACCGAGCAGGATCGACACCACCTCGCGGGTGCGGTTGCCGTCCACCGTGATGCTCATCCAGGCCGTGATCTCGTCCGGGACCGAGTCGGGCCGCAGGCGCACGGTGTAGCCGGTGATGACCCCCTGATCCTCCAGCTTGGCGATGCGGTTGGTGACCGTGCCGCGCGACACCTTGAGCTTGGCCGCGAGGGTGGCCACCGGCGCACGGGCATCGACGCGCAACAGGGCGATGAGTTGTTGGTCCAGGGCGTCCATTTAAGCAAATTGTCATTCGAGGCTGCCATTTTGCCAAAACATGCTGCATTCCTGGCCAGGATTTGCGCTTCTGTTTGGCAGCGTGGCTGGAAAGAATCACTCCAACGCCAAACCCGCCTGGAGACACCATGACCACCGTTCTCACCACCCAAGACGTCGCCCGCATCGTGCAGCGCGTGGGCCTGCCCGATTTATTCCGTCGGCTCGTCAGCTACCTCGAAGCCGACTACCTGCGCTGGGCCGAATTCGACAAGACGCCCCGCGTGGCCGCCCATTCGCCGGATGGCGTGATCGAGCTGATGCCGATCGCCGATGCGAGCCTGTACAGCTTCAAGTACGTCAACGGTCACCCCAAAAACCACCGCTTCGGCCTGCCGACCGTGATGGCCTTTGGCGTGCTCGCCGATGTGGACACCGGCGCCCCGGCGCTGCTGTCCGAGCTGACGCTGACCACCGCCATGCGCACCGCCGCCACCTCGGTCATGGTGGCCAAGCAACTCGCCCGCCCCGACAGCCGTGTGATGGCCCTCATCGGCAACGGCGCCCAGAGCGAGTTCCAGGCCCTGGCCTTCCACCACCTGCTGGGCATCCGCGAACTGCGCCTGTTCGACATCGACCCGGCCGCCACCGCCAAGCTCGTGCGCCACCTCAGCGGCACGCCGGGCCTGACGCTGACCGTCTGCCGCAGCACCGCGGAGGCCGTGCAGGGCGCCGACATCATCACCACGGTGACGGCCGACAAGGCCAACGCCACGATCATCACGCCGGACATGATCCGCCCGGGCCAGCACATCAACGGCGTCGGTGGCGACTGCCCCGGCAAGACCGAACTGCACCCCGGCGTGCTGAGCGCCGCGCGCGTGATCGTCGAGTACGAGCCGCAGTCGCGCATCGAGGGCGACGTGCAGCAGATGCCCGCCGACTTTGCCGTCACCGAGTTCTGGCGCGTGCTGGCCGGCGAGGCGGCCGGGCGGCAGTCTGCCGAGCAGATCACGGTGTTCGACTCGGTCGGCTTCGCGCTGGAGGACTTCTCCGCGCTGCGCCTGCTGCGTGACGTGAGCCTGCAACTCGGCCTGGGCTCGCCGCTGGACCTGATCCCCCAGATGGTCGACCCCAAGGACCTCTTCGGCGAGTTGCAGCTCACCGCGCAGCGCCAGGCGGCTTGAGCCGTCAGGACAGGTAGGCGGTCACGTCCTCGACGTCGATCAACTCGGCCGGCATGAAGCGCTTCGCGTAGGCCAGGCAAGTGCCGGAACGCAGGAAAAGTTCGTAGAGCTCGGCATCGAGGTGGCCCTCGGCCGCCATGCGCTGCAGCAGCGTCAGCGCCTCGGACAGCGGCTTGCCCGGCTTGTACGGGCGGTCGTCGGCGGTCAGTGCCTCGAACACGTCCGCGATCGCCATCATGCGGGCCTGCGGGCTCATCTGCGCGCCCGTGAGCCCGCGCGGGTAGCCCTGGCCGTCCATGCGCTCGTGGTGGCCACCGGCAATCTCCGGCACGCTCGCCAGGTGATGCGGGAAGGGCAGCTCGGACAGCATCTTCAGCGTCTGCACGATGTGCTCGTTGATCTTGTAGCGTTCCTCTTCGGTCAGCGTGCCGCGCGACACCGTCAGGTTGTGCAATTCGCCGCGGTCGTACAGGTGCTCGGGCTGCGCAAGGCGAAAGCCCCAGGGGTTGTCACGTGGCAGGCGATCCTGCGGCGGGCGCGGCACGACCTGCTCGGGCCGGTCGGCCAGCAAGGGCTCTGACACCGGCAGCGCGGGGCGGGGCCGCGGCAGACGCCGCGCTTCGTCCGCCGACAGCCCGAGGCTGTCATCCAGCGTGCGCTGCCATCGGCGCGCGCCAATGTCGCGCAGGCGGGCCTGGTCCTCGGGGCTGAGGTATTCGCCGCCCTGGTTGCAACGGGCGATGAACGCGAACTCTTCGTCCAGGGCTGCCTGCGCGGATGCGGCTTCAGCCTGCGCACGATCCGCCCCCTCCCGACCCAGATGTGCGCGCAGCCGCTCGATCAGCGCATCACGCTTGAGCACCTCGAAACGCGTGCGGATCTCATGGATGCGGTTGTAGAGCGTCTCCAGCTTGGTCGCCTTGTCGACGACGTATTCCGGCGTCGTGACCTTGCCGCAGTCGTGCAGCCACGCGGCGATGTGCAGGGCCTCCCATTCGTCCGCCGACATCGTGAAGCCTGCGTACGGGCCCTCGGTGGCATCACAGGCGGCCTGGGCCAGCATCCGCGCCAGCTCCGGCACCCGCTGGCAATGGCCGCCGGTGTATGGGCTCTTGGCATCGATCGCGCCGGCCACGAGCTGGATGAAGCTCTCCAGCAGCGCCTTGCGGGCCTTGAGCAGCAAGTGGTTGTCGATGGCCAGCGCGGCCGTGCCCGACAGCGCCCGCACGAAGGCCACGCGCGCGGCGCCCAGGGGTTCGCCATCCCCTTTGGGCGGCAGCGCGAAGCTCAGGGTCAGGGTGCCGATGGTCTCGTCCTGGCGGTTCTTCAGGGGCAGGGACAGCAGGCGCAGCCGCGAGGTGCTGAGGCGAACGAAGAGAGATTCATAGGCCTTCAGGTGGCGTGGGTCGTCCCAGCGCAGGTCGGTCTCGATCGGCGCATCGGCCAGCACGGCCTGAACGGGCGCCGCGACGGCGTCCGCTTCCTTCAGGTCCCAGACCCGCCCGGCACCCGGCTGCGCCTCGCCCAGCAGGCGTGTCGAGGCCGGCTGCAGCAGGCGGCCGTCGGCGGACAGCAGATGCACGGCTCCGCCGTTCGCCCCGGCGACCGCGATGGTCTCGTTCAGGATCCGGTCGAGCAAGGTGTCGAAGTCACGCTCGGCACTGAGCGCCCCGCTGATGTCGAGGAAGCGGCGCAGCGAGTGCTTCATGGCTGTCATGGCCAGCGCCAGCCGGTCGACCTCGCGGATCTTGCTGCGCTTCGGGTCGGGCCAGTCGAACTCGAAATGCCGGATGGCTTCGGCCTGACGCGCGAGGTGCCTCAGGGGTCGAGACACACGGTCGGCCAGCAGGTGCACGACCGGCAGCAGCAGCAGCATCAAGCCCAGCGAGATGTAGAAGCCATGCCGCCGGCTTTCGATCTGGAAGGCCTGCAGCTCGTCGCGCGGTGCCGCCATCAGCAGCGTCAGCGGTTGGCTCGACTCGCCGGTGGCCAGCGGCAGCGCATGCGCGACCCATTCGCGGTTGGACACGTTCTGCACCGGCGCCAGGCGCCGCTCGGCGTCCAGCCGCCCCCACAGGTCACGCATCAGCGGCGTGGCCGTGTCGACGACCTTGGGCAGGTTGCGGCTGCCGGCCGGGGCGAGGTCGTTGCGCCGCGCCTGAGCCACGAGTTCACCCTCTGCGGTGCCGATCAGCAGCTCCGCCGACGGGCTGATCTGCGGGCGCGACAACATGAGGCCCAGCGCCCGCAGGCTCACGTCGGCGCCGACCACGGCACTGCCCCGCGCCTCGGCGAGCGTGACGCCGGGCTCACCGGTCGTGAAGAAGATGTAGGGCTCGGACTGCACCGGCTTGCCCTCGCCGGCGCGGCGGGCGAGGTCGTACCACGGGCGGGTGCGCGGATCGAACTCGTAGTCGGGGCGGTCCACCCGCTGGACCTCGCGCAATTGCGCATCGAAGAACCGGTAGCTGCCGCGCGCGGGACCGCGGTCACGGTCGACCGTCTGCAGGCCGAACGCGGCGCCGGGCGGCGCGCCCATGCGGCTGCGGGTTGCGTCGTCCGCCAGGCGGCGCAGCAGCAGAAAGGAGCCCTGCTCCGTGCCGACGTACACGGCCGACACCGAATGGTTGCTGCGCAGCGCAGCCGCGAACTGCGGCAGCGCAGCCAGCCGCTCCGCCTCGCTGCCCACCCGGCCCAGCGCGCCGGAGGCCAGCAGCGCCACGCTCACCCGTGCCGGCCGCAGCTCGGACTCCACCGTCGCCGCGGCTTCGCGGCCGATGCGCTTGGCGGCAGCCCCGGCCTGCTGGAGCATCAGCGCATCACTGCGCGAACGCTCATGCAGCATCAATGACCCATAGACGAGCGACACGAGGCCGATCATCAGCAAGCTCAGCGTGACGTACAGCGTCTTCGGCTTGATGTAGGACATGCGCGACCGCAGTCGGTGGGGAATGCGGCGCAGTATCTCCGCAGCACCCCACGGCGCAGCGTGCATTCCTTGGCATCTCCGGCAGGTCCTCCGCGTGACGGGCCAGGGCTCGCCCTGCCGCGCGCCCCTCGCCAAGCCCGACACGGCGCCCTAACGCCGCCATCCGATGCCCAACGCCGAATGGCGTTATTCACCTCGCCGGGCGTCGCACCCGCACGACAAAGCTTCCGGCGCGGTCACGCGCGCCACCTAGGATGCGGCCCGCCTCAGACAGGCAATGCATGGCCCACCCGGCCGCTGCACTCCCGATGACATTGAAGAGAGATCTCATGAAGAAGTACGCATACGCCCTCGCCGCAGCCCTCATCGCTAGCGCGGCTCACGCCGACCAGCCCGCCCAGGCCTACGTGGGCATCGCCGGCGGCGCCAGCCACATCAGCGTCGACTGCACGGGCGCCACGTCCTGCGACAAGTCCGACACCGGGGGCAAGTTCACCGCCGGCTACAGCTTCGGCAATGGCTTCGGCCTCGAAGGGTCCTTCATCAGCTTCGGCAAGGCCAAGGGCTCCGACGGCACGACGGCCGCCACCCTGAAGCCGACCGCCTTTCTGCTGGGCGGTGTGTACGCGCTGCCGCTGGGCAGCGACTGGGGCATGAACGTCCGCCTGGGCCTCGCCCAGGTCAAGACCAAGGTCGATGCGCGCCAAGGCACGCTGGCCGGTTCGGCCTCCGAAACCAAGACCAAGGCCTACGCCGGCCTGGGCGTCACCTACGCCGTCAGCCCGTCGGTCAAGCTGGAACTGGCCGTCGACTCGACGCAGGGCCAGTTCGCCGGAGAAAAGGGCACGGTGCGACTGTTCAGCTTCGGCGCGAACTTCGCGTTCTGATCGCTCCCCACCGCGTTGAAGGCCGCCGCGTGCGGCCTTCTTCATTTCTACACTGCGGGGCATGGACTTTCCCGCACTGATCAAGGAACTGGGCCGCGGCGCCCGCGGCGCGCGCGACCTGCCACGCGACCAGGCCGAGGCCTTGTTCGGCGCCCTGCTGGACGGCAGCGTGCCGGACCTGGAGCTCGGCGCCATCCTGATCGCCTTGCGCGTGAAGGGCGAAAGCGCCGACGAGGTGGCGGGCTTCCTGGCGGCGATGCAGGCCCGCACGGCCCGCATGGCGGCGCCGGCGGGTCCGCGCACGGTCCTGCTCCCGAGCTTCAACGGGGCCCGCAAGCAGGCCAACCTGATGCCGCTGGTGGCCCGGCTGCTGGCCAAGGCGGGCGTGCCCGTGCTGATCTTCGGCCGGCATGACTTCGACAGCCGCGTCAGCCCGTTCGAGCTGCTGCAGGCCCTCGACCTGCCGGCCAGCGAGTCCTTGGCCGACGCCGAGGCGCGCCTGGCCGCCGACCGGCTGGCGGTGCTGCCTTTGTCCCTGCTCAACCCCGGGCTGAACCAGTTGATGGCCCTGCGCCCCCGCCTCGGGTTGCGCAACAGC
The DNA here is from genome assembly GCA_003963005.1 of Burkholderiales bacterium. Lineage (GTDB taxonomy): Bacteria > Pseudomonadota > Gammaproteobacteria > Burkholderiales > Burkholderiaceae_C > Pelomonas. Next base: position 2,234 of record RXJW01000075.1, on the reverse strand, counting down.
GCCCACAGCCTCGCCAAGCTGCTGGATCCCTTCCCGGCCGGCCGGGCGGTGCGGGTGGTTGCCGTGACGCACCCGGAGTACCTGGACAGCATGGGCGCCGCCCTCCCCGCGCTGACCCAAGGCGGCGGCCGGGCGCTGCTGATGCGTGCGAGCGAAGGCGAGGCCTACGCCCACCTGCGGCGCAAGGCCCACCTGATCGGCTTCCAGGACGGCCAGGCCACGGCGCTCCACCCGGCCGACACGGCCGACCTCGACTGGCCGCTGTCCCCCGACTGCTCGCCCGCCGAGAACGCCGCCTTCATCCAGACGATCCTGGCCGGGAGCGCGCCGGTGCCGCCCCGCATCGAGGAACAGGTCGCGGTTCTGCGGCTTTTGGCCACAAACTGAAGTTGCTTATTCGACGTGGGCATATAGCCCCAAGAATTAAATAGTTCAGCTGGCGCGCGACATTCCCTAGAGTCGCGCCCTCGGGTGGCATGGGGCCGCTCGTGGTCGTTTTCCCCCGATGGCCGGCTGGAAGGTCATCCACTCATGAACTTCATGCCCCCACGCTCGCTTCGCTCACGGCCCCCCGCGGGGGCGTGTCAGTCGTTTCGGGCGGCCGGGCACCCCTGACATGTATCAGTACACCGACTTCGACCGCCGCTTCGTCCGCGCCCGCGCTGCCCAGTACCGCGACCAGCTCGAACGCCACCTGCGCGGCGAGCTGAGCACCGACGACTTCCGCGCGCTGCGCCTGCAGAACGGCTGGTACGTGCAGCGCCATGCGCCGATGCTGCGCGTGGCCATCCCCTACGGCGAGCTGTCCAGCCGCCAGCTGCGCCAGCTCGCGCGCATCGCCCGCGAGTACGACGTGGTCACCGAGGGGCCTTTCAAGGGCCAGGGCGGCTACGGCCACTTCACGACCCGCCAGAACCTGCAATACAACTGGATTCCGCTCGTTAAGAGCGCCGAGGTGATGGAGCTGCTGGCCGACGTGGACATGCACGGCATCCAGACCAGCGGCAACTGCATCCGCAACATCACGAGTGACGCCTTCGCCGGCATCGCACCCGACGAAATCATCGACCCGCGCCCCTACTGCGAGATCCTGCGCCAGTGGAGCACGCTGCACCCCGAGTTCGCCCACCTGCCGCGCAAGTTCAAGATCGCGGTCAGCGGTGCCGCGGAAGACCGCGCTGCCATCGGCTGGCATGACATCGGCCTGCAGCTCAAGAAGAACGCCTCGGGCGACGTCGGCTTCCAGGTGTTCGTGGGCGGCGGCATGGGCCGCACGCCGATCCCGGGCGTCGAGATCAACGCCTTCGTGCCGTGGCAGCAGATCCTGGTCTACATCGAGGCCATCGTGCGCTGCTACAACCTCGCCGGCCGGCGCGACAACCTCTACAAGGCCCGCATCAAGATCCTCGTGAAGGCCGAAGGGCAGAAGTTCTTCGACGCCGTCAACGAAGAGTTCGCCCGCATCCTGGCCGACGACCCGGCCGGGCATGAGCAGATCATTCCCCAGGCCGAGCTGGACCGCGTCAAGGCGAGCTTCGTCGACCCGGTGGGCGTCGCACCGGGCGCCGAAACCTCGGTCGACAGCAGCGACCCCGCGTTCGCCCGCTGGCTGCAGCGCAACGTGCACGGCCACCGCGTGGCCGGCTACCGGGCCGTCACACTGAGCCTCAAGCGCGTCGGCATCCCGCCGGGCGACACGACGGCCGACGTGATGGACACCGCCGCCGCGCTAGCCGACCAGTTCAGCCACGGCGAGCTGCGCGTGTCGCACCGCCAGAACCTCGTGCTGCCCTGGGTCAAGGCCAGCGACCTGCCCGAGCTCTTCCAGGCTGCCCGCGCCGCGGGCTTTGCCACGGCCAACGCCGGCCTGCTGACCGACCAGATCGCCTGCCCCGGCGGCGACTACTGCGCACTGGCCAACGCCCGCTCGCTGCCGCTGGCCGCCGAGATCGCCGAGCGTTACCAGGACGCCGACGAGCTCGAAGACCTTGGCGAGATCGACCTGCACATCAGCGGCTGCATCAACTCCTGCGGTCACCATCACAGCGGCCACATCGGCATCCTCGGCGTCGACAAGGACGGCGCCGAGTGGTACCAGCTCACGCTCGGCGGCAGCGACGGCTCCACGCTCTCGGGCACCACGACGCCGGGCAAGGTCATCGGCCCGAGCTTTGCGGCCGACGAGATCGCCGATGCGATCGATGCCGTCATCGAGACCTACAAGCGCGAGCGCC
>RXJW01000150.1 GCA_003963005.1 Burkholderiales bacterium | reverse complement strand
CGATGGGCACCTTCGTGGAAGTCATGACCGTGAATGGCACGTCTGCCAAGGCGCTGGGCGGCAAGTACCTCGGCAGCGCGGCCCAGACGGCGTGCATTGCCGGCGAGACCAACACCCTGGTGTTCCTGTTCCGCTGAACCGTTCCGTTGCAGCTAGGTGGTGGGCGCTATGGCTAGAAAGAGTGGGCCTCGAACGTTGGCCACGCGTGGCTTCACGCTGATTGAGCTGATGGTCACCCTTGCCGTTGCAGCAGTGATCGCGGCCACGTACCAGCGATGGCAGCTGGTCGAGGCTGCGGAAGAGGCTGTTGGTCAGAGCACGGGGCAGTACATCAACACGATCCGTGGAGCTGTAGCGCAGTACCAGCAAGACTACTTCCTGCAGCTAGCCAACGGCTCGGCCGTGCCTGGCTATGCCAACGCGCTTGCACCCACCATCGCTGAGCTGAAGGCTGACGGCAACCGAATCCCGGGCGGGCTACCCGCGAAGACGCCCGGAGGGCAGTCGATCCTCATCCAGCTGACACGCACTGGCTGCCCGGGCACTACGTGCCAGGTGAATGGCCTGGTCTACATGGCAGCGCCCTTCACCCTGCCTCGGACTGGGACGACGCCGCGAGTGGACCTCGCGCTGGCCGCGGTCGCAGCTATGGGCGGGTCCGGTGGACTGTCCACCATAGCGACGCCAGGAACCATCAAGGGGGGCGCTGGATCAGAGCCCAATCCCCTTGGCAGTGTGGAGGGTGTTGTTGGCGCGTTCACCTACCTGGACAACGCCTTCTGGCTGCAGTTCGTCCGCATCAACGACACCAGAGATCCGAACCTACAAGGCAATCTGACCGTAGGTGGGAATGGTCAGATCAACGGCTCGCTCACCGTCAACGGGGCGACCGAGCTCAAGGGGAAACTGGACGTAACCGGTGGCGACATCGCTGCAACTGGCCGTGTCGTGTCAAAGCAGGGCGGCTGTGAGCGAGTTGTGTTGGACCCAACGGGCGGCAGCGTCAGCGTTCGGGACGGTGGATGCCTCGGCAAGATCGGGCTCGACGCGTCGAACAGCACCATCTCCGCGAACAACGCAGCGGGATCCGCGACGGTTCTTGCCCAAGGGGCTACGGGTGCAATCCTTCTTCGAGACGGCGCGACAACAACTCGCGTTCGCCTTGACGGTGCGAGCGGCCTTCTGGACGTCAACAGCAGCGCAGGGACATCGACAGTCCGTGTTGACGGGGCCGCTGGGCGGGTAACGACTCAGATCGCATCGCTCACCATCACCGCTGTGACCAACACGGCATGCGGCGCCGGCTTCTCCAACGGCGACATGGTTCGGGACGCGGACGCTTCCGGCACGATCGTCTTGTGCCAGGCCGGTGTGTGGCGCAGGCCTGGCCTGACTCCGGGCACAGAGGGTGCTGGGTGTCCTTCGGACGGGATGCTTGGCCAGGACGGGACGGGCATTGCGTTGATCTGCCGCAGCGGGGCATGGGTCAATTTGAACAATCGGGTCACGCGGTCTGTCTTGATGAGCCGGTGGCTGGTTCTCGACGGCAATAGCGTCCCTCAGCCGTCATGCAGCGGCGCAACGCCGGCGATCCTGATCACTCCGGCGGATACCGGTGCCGACTACGCGGGCACACCGCCGCGCAATCGCTTCACCGCGACGGTGTCGACGTCAGGCTCCAACTGGATCGTCCACCTGCAGCTCCAGGACTCGAGCGGCGTCACCTACAGCAACGCGTTCAACGGTGCCGCCTACAACTTTCAGGCGATCGCGCAGACGTTCTGCGACTACTCGAGTTGAACGAAGTACTTCCCCGCCAATGAGAAAGGCTGTTCGTATGACTACACAAAAAGGAATCGGGTGGGCAGGCCGGCTGCTACGAGGCATGCTGGCCGGTGTCTTGTCGGTCGCTGCGGGCTCTGCGATTGCGCAGGCAGCCGGCCAGCCATCTGGCGGCAGCGGGCCCAGCACGGGCCCCGCGACGGCGGCTACCGGCACTGGAGGCGTGGTGTCGAAGCCGGGCTTCACGTGCCAGCCTGGCTACATCTGGGATGCCAACGCTCCCTGGCTCGGCTGCAAGCTCCCGCCATCGAATTGCAGCGCGGGTACTGTGTCGTCGGGAGGCTGCTCTTACAGCCTCCCGTTCACGCTTCACGGCGCCTCGGTCTCCGCGAGCAATTCGGCGCCGGGTTACAGCGGGTCGTACAGCGCCGTTTGCAACAACGGTGCGTGGGCTTCTCCCAGTGTGAGCTGCAGCGCTTCAGGCTGCTCGTCGGGCACGGCGGTCGTCGGCGCCTGCACGTTCCCCCTGCCCAGCCTGGCCAGTGGCGCGTCGCAGATCGTCGGTACGTCTACGCCGGGGTATAGCGGCAGCGTGACTGCGACCTGTACTGCGGGGTCCTGGTCGACGTCGAATCCGAGTTGCGTTCCTGGTGGTTGCAGTGGCGGAACGCTGGGGTGGTCGGTCGGTGCCGACAGCTGCTCGGGCACTGCTTCGTCGGTGGCCAGCGGTGGTTCGGTTGTCGTCACATCCAGCAACGGCAACAACGGATCTGCGTCGTTCAGCTGCTCAGCGGGATCATGGATCGGGCCATCGTCGGCCTCCTGTGCTGCCCCCGCCGTACCGGGGTGCTCGGGCGGTACCCTTAGTTGGTCGGTGGGTGGTAGCAGCTGTTCCGGCGCGGCAGGCGCTGTCAGCAGCGGCGGCTCATTCAGCGTGACGTCCACCAACGGAAACATGGGTTCGGCGACTTTCAGCTGCAGCTCGGGCTCGTGGAGCGGTCCTTTCGGTGCTTCTTGCACGACGCCGCCACCGCCGCCGCCTAGTTCTTGCGCCTCAGGCACTGCGAGTTGGTCGGTAGGAGGTACCGCGTGCTCTGGCGCGGTGCCCCTGACCTCGGACGGCAGCAGCGTGGCGGTTGGATCGACCAATGGGAACCTCGGGTCGGCTACCTACTCGTGCTCCGCTGGCGCATGGACGGGGCCCAGCGGCGCCTCCTGCGCACCTCCTCCCGTGCCCAACTGCGTTGCCGGTGCGGTCGGCTGGTCGGTGGGTGGCAACTCATGCACCGGTGCGGTGTCGTCGACGGCGAGCGGCAGCAGCTTCACTGCCACCTCGAGCAACGGAAACAGCGGCTCCGCGACGTATTCGTGCGTTGGTGGTGCGTGGACTGGCCCGAGCGGCGCGACCTGTACCGCGCCTCTCCCGCCCCCACCGCCGTCGTGCGCCGGCGGTACGCTGTCCTGGTCTCTGAATGGCAACAGCTGCTCAGGAACCGCGGCGACGACTGCGAGCGGTTCGACGATCTCCGTCAGCTCGAGTGGAGTGAACACGGGTAGCGCGTCCTTCACATGCTCCCTTGGTGGTTGGGTCGGGCCATCGGGCGCCAGCTGTGATCCGCCGGTCCTTCCTCCGGTTTGTACAGGCGGCAAGGTGTGGAATGGATCCGCCTGCGCCTGCCCGGCGAACTACAAGGAAAGCAACGGGGTCTGCGTGGCCATGGTTCTTGACTGGTGGCCCACCGCCAACAGCTATGACCTCTACGACCCCTATGCGTACACCTCGCCGGGGCGGAGCTACTGGACTTACTCGGGGAACGGAGTGGGCATCTACGCCTGGCAGGATCCCGGTTGGGGGTACTGGTGGAACCTCAATGGCGCTGCCTACAACGGCCACCCTTCCAACTATCCTGGCGTCAAGATGACTTGCGACGCAAGCATGGTCGGCGCCCAGTGGGCGGAGGAGGGCATGGGCGGCGGCTATGCCTACCGTCACGAATACGAGTGCAGCTGGCAGTAGCCTGTAGCGCCTAGTCTGGCGAGCCCTTGAGCTCGCTTCCCAGGGCCCCAGTTTGGACCTCTTCATGAGGCTGAACTGGGGCCGTTTTCGTTGGCTCACTCCAGCGCCGCGTCGGTGGATCCATCGGCCTGTTGCCCGCGCCGGCGGCTTCCCCGTTTCCTGTTGCGCTTCGAGGCGCGTGTGCTTCTGGGGGGCGCTAGCGAGGACTATTGCCACCAATCAGGTCCTGGACCGTGAGACCGACTGCTTGCAAAGCTAGTGACGTCGACGGTGACTTCAGGGGCAGGGTGTGGATATGCCTCACGAGTCGCACACGGCACGCAGCGCGCCCACCCAGCCCAGGTCCCAACCCTTGAGCAGTGCTATCCTTTGAGCTGTCCGTTCGTCGACGGCCGAGGCTCTGCCCAAACCTCCTAGAGAGGCGACTCCCAAGTGACTCGGGTGCGTTGCGCCCATACACCGAAGAGCCCTCTATGCCCACAGACGTCGATATCGTTTTCGATCAGCTGCGCCGCGCAGCCGAAGCAACCCCCGAGCTCCCCCGCTGCGGCCATCCGATCCGCATTCCTCGCCGGCCGCTGGCCATGCTCCTCGAAGTTGAACTGCGCCGCCGCGCGCAGTTCCTTGACAGCGGCCATGCCGGGCCAGCAGAGCGCTGGCCGCTCGCAACGCCAGGCCACCTGCTGGACGCCCTTGAAGACATCGCCAAGCTGCTGCGCAGCGTGTCAGGCTTGGGGCATACCGCCGCCATGCAACGCATTGCCCGAGTGGCGGGCTACGCCAACTGGGAGCACGCCTGCAGCGAGCGGGACACATTCGAGGCAATCGCTGGCACTGCCTTCCGTGATGGCCTGGTGGTCGCGGTCACCGAGGTCA
>RXJW01000149.1 GCA_003963005.1 Burkholderiales bacterium | reverse complement strand
CGGGCTGTCGAAGGACGAACGCATCGCGCTTGCAATCACTCGGACCGAGAAGCGCGATTGCCTGGGGCCGCGCAAGGACCTGAAGGCAGACCTGGTCCAGCTCGCGATCTACCTGCACACGGTGGCCAGCGGCAAATGCAAAGGACAGTAGCCGCGGGTCACGCTGGCGCCAACATGACGGATTTGTAATGCGAAGGCCACGCTTCCCGTTGGGGACGGATTTCTAAAGTTCCTTCCATGGTGAACGCCTCAGGTGGCTCTCCCGAGTCACCCGTCCGCCGAAGTAGGAACTCTCATGAACCGCACCATTTCCGCCTCCGCCCTGATCGCCAGCCTTGTGTTCGCCGTGGGCGCTGCCCAGGCAGGTACTGCCGCTGGGAACGACCGCATGTTCAACGGCAAGTCGGTCCACGGCGAGGCCGTCACCGCCACCCAAGGCGCGCGTGTGGTCAAGGTCGATGCTGGCAAGGCCATCAACGTGAACTGCGGCGACGTGGTGACGTTCCAGAGCGCGGGCAAGAGCTTCACGTGGAAATTCAGTTCCGCCAGCCATCGCGCACTCGACGTCCGCGACATCGCGCCCCAAGGCTTCACCGACAAGAAGTTGATGGTCTACGTGTCCCGCGCCGATAGCGAAGGCGCATGACCCTCCGAGCCCTGCGATCCGCGGTCGGAAACGAACCGCGGGTCTGGGCGAACAGCTTCCAGTAAGGCGAAGCACCGCTGCTTTGCGAACGATTTCACTGGAACAGCCAAGGCCAATTCACCCTCGTTTAACCGTTTCAAGACACAATCCGGTCCATGCGTCGCTGGCTGACCATCCTTTTGCTGTTCATCCTGCCCGTCCAGTTCGCCTGGTCGGCAGCGGCAGCCTATTGCCAGCACGAGCAGATCCCTGCCAAGGCGCACATCGGTCACCATGCCCATGAGCATGGGGTACCCGGTGATGCCGGATCCAAGGTGTCCGGCAAGCATCTCGACGACAAGTCGCCTTCCAAGGGCGGCAAGCTGCTCGGGGACAACGACTGTGGCTATTGCCAATTGAGCTTCGCGAAGCCGCTGGTGCCCGTCGCGCTGCAATTCGACAACAACGTCGCATTCACTCTGGACCCTGCGTCCAACCAGGCCTTCCGTTCGCGCGGGCCTGACCTCCTCGAACGCCCCAACTGGCGCGTCGCCTGATTCGGCGAGCGCAGTTTCGTTCCAACCCCTCTCGTTTGATGCGGCCCTAGCCGCAGCACTGCACTCGCCGAAACCCTCGCGTTGTCCCTACAACCCTGGAGTTTTCGATGCGCAGAACCTTCGTGCCGCTTGCATGCGCGGCACTCATTTCCTCCCTTGCCCAGGCGCAGTCGTCTGGGATCCCTCCCGCTTCCGCTGACGTTCAGATCGCTCAGGCGACAGTACCAGCCACCCCGACGGTCGCCCCGCAAACCACGCCGTTGTCCTTGAGGACGGCGGTCGACACGGCGCTGGCACAGAACCCCCAGCTTCGTGCCGCCGCAGCCGAGCTCGATGCCAATGACGGCACTGTCCGCCAGGCCGGCCTCATCCCGAATCCGGTGCTTGGCGTGGACCAAGAGGACCTCAAGTCCGGCACCCGCGTCACGACGATGCAACTCAGCCAGACGCTGGAGACCGGCGGCAAGCGAGCGGCGCGGGTTGAGCTGGCACAGCGCGGCAAGGACATTGCAGCGCTGGATCTGATCGCTCGCCGCGCTGACATCCGTGCCACGGCCGTCCAGGCCTTCTTTGACGCACTGACGGCCCAAGAGCGCGTCAAGGTCGCTGAAGAATCGCTGCGGATCGCCGGCAGTGGCGTTGATGCCGCCGCACGTCGGGTGACCGCCGGGAAGGTGTCGCCCACGGAGGAGACGCGCGCTCGAGTCGCTGCTTCAACCGCTCGAATCGATCTGCGCCAAGCGCAAGCCGAGAGTTCGGCCGCGCTGCGTGCGCTGACCGCCGTTATGGGCGTGCCTGAGGGCACCATCCAGCGCCTGGACGGCAGCGTCGACGTGTTGCCGGTAGCCCCGTCAGCGCCCGACATCATGGCGCGGCTGCCCGATGCGCCGGCCGTGCGCCGCGCTTTGCTTGAGGTCCAGCGCGCCGATGCGGGCTACACCCTTGCTCGTGCCAAAGGCGTGCCGGACGTGACTGTGGGCGTTGGTGCCCGCCGCGCCCAGGAACTGGGTCGGACGCAGGCTGTGTTCAGCGTGTCGGTGCCGCTTCCGTTCTTTGACCGGAACCAAGGCGCCCAGTTGGAGGCTCTGCGTCGCCGGGACGCCGCGCAAGCCAACGCCCAGGCCGAGGAGCTGCGCCTGCGCTCTGAAGTGCTGCAGATGGCAGACCTCCTGCAGGCGCGCAAGGACGAGGTCGAAGCGCTGCGCCGCGAGGTGCTGCCTGGTGCGCAGAGTGCTTACGAGGCGGCCAAGACCGGCTTCGAGCTCGGCAAGTTCAGCTTCCTGGACGCCCTCGATGCCCAGCGCACCTGGCTTCAGGTCCGCAGCCAGTACTACACCGCGGTGGCCCAAGTTCACCGCACTGCTGCAGAGATCGACCGCCAGCTCGGCACCACGACTGATCGCCCCTGAGGCACACCCAACATGAAATTCACGATGAACGACAAGCAAAGCACGCTCGACCGCCTGCGTGGCAGCCTGGGCAAGAAGCAACTGATCGCCATTGCCGCCGTGCTGGCGCTGGGCGCCGTCGGTACGGTGTCCATCCTTCGCATGGGCGGCAGTGCACCTGCCGCCGAGGAAGAGCATGGTCACGGCCACGATGAAGCAAAGGGGCACGCCGACGGTGAGCACCATGGCGAGGCCAAGGGCGAAAAGGGTCACAAGGACGCCGAAGGTCACGGTGACGGCGAGCACCACGAAGAAGCCAAGAAGGGCGCCAACGGTGGTGACGTCATCGGCACGCAGAAGGAAGTCAGCGTTGAGCTTCTCCTGGCCGACCAGGGCGGATCTCCTCGCATCAAGCTGTGGCTGACCAAGGGCGGCAAGCCGCTGCAGCTCAGCCAGCAGCAAGTGGCGGTGACGCTGGAGCGTCCCGGGCAGAACCCCGAAAAGATCGCGTTCGCACTCGAAGGCGGTGCCCTGGTCAGCGCCCAGATCATCAGCGAGCCGCACCTGTTCAAGGGCACCGTTGAGGTTCAGACCGGCGGTGGCGTCGCCCAGTTCCCCTTTGTCAAGGATGAGGGTGCCGTCACCATGACCGCAGACCAGATCAAGGCAGCGGGCATCTCGCTGGATACCTCCGCGCCTTCAACCATCCGTTCGGCGCTCCAATTGCCCGGCGAGATCGCCTTCAACGAAGACCGGACCGCTCACGTCGTGCCGCGTGTTGGTGGCGTTGTGGAATCGGTCGCCGTGTCCCTGGGTCAACAGGTCGTGAAGGGCCAGGTCCTGGCTGTCATCAGCAGCTCCAGCGTCTCCGACCAGCGAGCCGAGTTTCAGAACTCCCAGAAGCGCCTCCAACTGGCTCGCACGACCTACGAACGTGAGAAGCAGCTCTTCGAACAGCGAATCTCGCCCCAGCAGGACGTTCAGCAGGCTGAGCAGGCCATGCGCGAAGCCGAGATCGCCGTCGCCAACGCACGCCAGAAGTTGCAGGCAATTGGCGCGTCGGCGGACTCGTCGGCCCTGAACCGGTTCGAGCTGCGCGCGCCCTTCAACGGGATCATCGTTGAGAAGCACATCGCGCTGGGTGAACAGGTGCGTGAGGACACCAACGTCTTCACCATCTCTGATCTGAAGTCCGTCTGGGCTCAGATCAATGTGCCCGCGCGCGACCTGCCGCAGGTGCGCATCGGCGAGAACGTGGTCATCAAGTCCACCGCCTTCGAGCAGAAGGCCGTCGGCAAGGTGGCCTATGTCGGCGCCTTGATTGGCGAGCAAACCCGCACGGCCCAGGCGCGCGTCGTTGTCGACAACCCCAACACCGCATGGCGTCCCGGCCTGTTCGTGAACGTCGAGGTCTCGGCTGGCGAATCCAGCGTCCCGGTCTCGGTGACTGCTGACGCCATCCAGACCATGGAGGGCAAGTCCATCGTGTTCGTCCGTACGCCGAGCGGCTTTGCGCCGGTACCGGTCGAGCTGGGTCGAAGCGACGGCAAGCGCACCGAGGTGACGTCCGGCCTGAAGGCAGGCGCGCAGTACGCGACGTCGGGTAGCTTCGTCATCAAGTCTGAAGCCGGCAAGGCCTCGGCCAGCCACGAGCACTGAAAGAGGCGTCCACATGTTTGAACGCATCATTCGTTTTGCCATCGAGCATCGATGGCTCGTCATGTTGGCTGTGCTCGGCATGGCCGCGCTGGGCGTCTTCAGCTACCAGAAGCTGCCCATCGACGCGGTCCCCGACATCACCAACGTCCAGGTCCAGATCAATACCAAGGCGCCCGGCTACTCGCCGCTCGAAACCGAGCAGCGCGTGACCTACCCGATCGAAACGGTCATGGCGGGCTTGCCCGGCCTTGAACAGACCCGCTCGCTGTCGCGCTACGGCCTGTCCCAGGTCACGGTGATCTTCAAGGAAGGCACCGACATCTACTTCGCCCGCCAGCTGGTCAATGAGCGCATCCAAAGCGCTCGCGGTCAGATGCCGGCCGGTGTGGAGCCGAACATCGGTCCCATCTCCACCGGCCTCGGTGAGATCTACCTGTGGACGGTCGAGTCGCAGCCGGGGGCAAAGAAGCCCAACGGCGAGCCTTACACGGCCACCGACCTGCGCGAGATCCAGGACTGG
>RXJW01000221.1 GCA_003963005.1 Burkholderiales bacterium | reverse complement strand
GCCCTCGAAGAACCACAACAGCTCGGTGTAGTTCTCGCGCTGATAGTCGAAGCGGGCGAACTCTGCCGGGCGCAGTCGCTTGACATTCCAGGCATGGAAGTACTCGTGGCTGAACAGGCCGAGCAGCCGCGCGTAGCCGTCGCCAGGCGCTGCGGGTTCAGAGCAGGTGGGGAGTTCGCGACGGGCGCAGATCAGGGCGGTGCTGGCGCGGTGTTCGAGGCCGCCATGGCCGTCGTCCACGGCCCAGAGGAGGAAGCTGTAGCGCGGGAATGGCGCCCCGCCCCAGAAGGCGATCTGGGCCTCGCAGATGCGCTGCACGTCGGCCAGCAGGCGTGCGCCGTTAAAGCTGGGCCACGCGCCGGCCACCACGATGCGGTGGGCGACACCGGCCGCGCTGAACTCGCCCTCCCAGTGCGGCCCGATCTCGAAGGGATGGTCCAGCAGTTCGTCGTAGTCCGGTGTCGACCATGTCGCGCCCTGGGCCGGCATCTCGGTGGCCACACGCCATCCGGCGGGCACGCGGGCCAACTCGATGTCGTGGCGCGTCGATGCCTGCCCATGCACCTGCAGGCACAGGCTGCTCGGGTTGAAGAAGGCCCGCTGACTGTCCAGCCAGGCGGTGCGCACCGAGGCATCGAAAGCGTAGACCTCGTAATCCAGCGTGAGCACGCCACCATTTGCCGTGCTGGCCACTTGCCACGAGGCTTTGTCGAGTTGCTGCACGGGCAGCTCGCGCCCGCCTTGTGTCGCCCGGATGCGGGTGACGTGCTTCGCGAACTCGCGCACGAGGTAGCTCCCCGGGATCCAGACCGGCAGGCTGACCTGCTGCGCGGCGTCGGGCTGGGGCACCGTCAGCGTCACGCGGTATCGATGGGCCGACAGATCGGCGAGCTCGATGCGGTAGTGCACGCCCGGCAACATCAGCTCCCTGCGGCAGCCAGGAAGCAGCTCAGCGAGGCGACTGCCGTCAAGCGAAATCGCAGCGTGAGCCAATCGGCAGCACCGAGCTGCGGGTAGACGCGCCGGTCGATGACGTAGCAGGCGATCAGCACGGCGCCGTGAAGCGCCAGCCCGCCATACGGCGACAACAGCGCTCCCAGCCACCCGAGCAAGGACGCACTGATGCCCCAGACGAGCGCGCTCGGCGCCGTCGAGCTGCTCACGAACGCCATGCCCCAGTGAATGCCGCCGAGGAAGGAGATGATCAGCGCCGCGTAGGCCGAGAGGGCGAGCGTCACCCAGTAATGCTGTTCCGCGTGCTTGCCATCGCCGAACAGCCAGACGAGGGCGGCGCCCACGACGAAAGGCAGCAGGCCGGCATAGGCGAGCCGATGGGCAAGAAGTCGTTTCTCAGGGGTCATCGGAGAGGCGACGTTCAGGACTTGCTGGGCGCACTCAGCGCTTGCAGACGGCGCTCCAGTTCAACGGCGCCGACGGCACCGGGGATGCGGTTGCCGTCTTCAAGCAGGATGGCCGGCGTGCCATTGACGTGGATCTTGCGCGACAGCGCCAGGTTGCGCTCGATGGCACCGTCATCACAACCTGCCGGCGCCTTGGGCGGCTGCTCGCCCTTGAGCATCCAGGCCAGCCACGTCGACGTGTTGTCCTTGGCGCACCAGATGGCGCGGGACTTGTCGGGAGAGTCACCGCCCAGGATGGGGATGAGGAAGGTGTAGACCGTCACGTCCTTCATCTCCTGCAGGCCCTTTTCAAAGCGCTTGCAGTAGCCGCAGTTGGGGTCGGCAAAAACGGCAATGCGGCGTTTGCCCGTGCCGTTCTTCCAGACCAGGGCGTCCTTGAAAGGAAGATTGGCGAAATCAACGCGGTTGAGCTGGGTGACACGCTCTTCGGTCAGGTTCTTCTTGGCCTTCAAGTCGATGAGCTCACCTTCGAGCAGGAAGCTTCCGGTGGGATCGGTGTAGCGGATCTCGTTGCCGATGCGGATTTCCCACAGGCCTGGCATGGGCGACGGGCGGATCTCGTCGATCTTGGGCGCTGCGGGCATGCGCTCGGCGATGGCCTTGCGAATGACGGCCTCATTGGCCTGCGCCGTCAGGCTGGTCGTGGCCAGGGCAGTGAGCACGAGGGCGAGCGAAAGGAATCGATTCAGCACGTTGGCGTCCGGTTGAGGGGGTGGCGAGTGACCGTCAAAGACCAAGGGCGCGCTGGGTGAGCCAGCGCTTGACGGGCGTGAGTTGATCGAGGGCGTCCAGCCCTCGGTTGCGCAGGCTGCGGGCCGCGGGTGACGATTGGGCGAACAGGCGCTGCAGGGCATCGGTGAGCTCACCCATGGCGAGGGTCGGCGCGAGGCGCGCGCGCGCGTAGCGGCGCAGCAGCCGTTCATCGCCGAGCGGCCGCCAGGGCTCGCGGGCGGCGATCACGTCAGACAGCGCGCTGACATCGCCGAGCCCCAGGTTCAGCCCTTGGCCTGCCAAGGGATGGACGAGATGCGCCGCATCGCCCAGCAACACCCACCCTGAGCCGCTGACGACGCCGGCACGCGCCAGCGCCAGGGGCCAGCTCGCTCGCGCCCCCGCCAGGCTCAAGGCGCCTGCGGCACCGTAGGTGGCGGCGTTCAGTTCGCGGTCGAATTCGGCCGGCGGCATGGTCAGCAGTGCCTGCGCCCGCGAGTCGGGGCATGACCACACCAAACCGTAGGACTGCGCCGGCATCGGCCTTTCGAACGGCAGCAACGCCAGCACTTCGCCGCCAGTGCCGAACCATTGCCGCGCAACGCCCTGGTGCGGCCGGTCGGAAGTCACGCGTGTCGCCACGGCCGCATGCCCATAGGCCTTGGGCTCGAACGGCACACCAAGCGCGGCACGGGCCGACGAACTGCGCCCCTCACACAGCGCCGTCAGGGCCGCAGCGGTATCCGGGGGCACTTGGCGGATGTGGGGTGAGAAACGAAGCGCGGTGGCCAGTTGGGCGTCCAGCGCAGCGGCATCGACGATCACCGCCAACTCACGCACGCCTTGCTGCCAGGCCGAGAAGCTCAGCCGGCCACCCGCTTGCTCAGGGCTGGTGTCACCGGTGACGACCATGTCATAGACCGGGCTGACGGCGTCAGCCGGCAGGCCATCCCAGACCTTCAGTTCAGTCAGCAAGGCGACGGACGCCGCGTTGAGCGCATAGGTCCGCACATCGTCTGCGCGGGGCGCCTCGGGTGCATCCGCCATGCCGACGGACAAGCCTTGTGCCGCCAGGCTCAATGCGAGGCTGCTGCCCACGGCCCCTCGCCCTTTGACCAACACGTCGACGCTTTGCATGGCGCGATTGTAGGCAGCGGGTGTCGACACTTCGCGCCGCAGGGCACTGGCGTAGCGGCCGTCTAAAATCGAGCGTTCGGCCGTCGGCATCCGCCGATGGTTCTCCCGTCAGAAAGATTCGCCATGAGCCTCAAATGCGGCATCGTGGGCCTGCCCAACGTCGGCAAGTCAACGCTTTTCAACGCCCTCACCAAAGCCGGCATTGCCGCAGAGAACTACCCGTTCTGCACCATCGAGCCGAATGTGGGCATCGTCGAGTTGCCGGATCCGCGCCTGGCTGCACTGGCCGAGATCGTGAAGCCCGAGCGCGTGATGCCGGCGGTCGTCGAGTTTCTCGACATCGCCGGCCTGGTGGCCGGTGCCAGCAAGGGCGAAGGCTTGGGCAACCAGTTTTTGTCGCACATCCGCGAGACCGACGCCATCGTGAATGTGGTGCGCTGTTTCGAAGATCCGAACGTCATTCACGTGAACGGCAAGGTCGACCCGATTGCCGACATCGAAGTCATCCAGACGGAGTTGTGCCTCGCTGACCTCGGCACGGTCGAGAAGAGCCTGGTGCGCTACGGCAAGGTCGCGAAGGCCGGCGGCGACAAGGAGGCTGCACGGCTGGTCGAGGTGCTGAAGAAATGCCAGGTCGCGCTCGACGACGCGAAGCCGGTTCGATCGATTGAGTTCAGCAAGGAAGAACTCGCCGTCCTCAAGCCGCTGTGCCTGATCACGGCCAAGCCGGCGATGTTCGTGGGCAACGTGTCGGAGGACGGATTCGAGAACAACCCCTTCCTCGACCGACTGCGTGACTACGCAGCGAGCCAGAACGCACCGGTGGTCGCGATTTGCGCGAAGACCGAAGCCGATCTGGCCGACATGAGCGATGAAGACCGGACGTTGTTCCTCGCCGAAATGGGGCAGGACGAGCCTGGTTTGAACCGCCTGATTCGTGCCGCCTTCAAGCTGCTCGGGCTGCAAACCTATTTCACGGCGGGTGTGAAGGAAGTCCGCGCATGGACGATCCGCATCGGGGATACCGGGCCGCAGGCAGCTGGCGTGATCCATACCGATTTCGAACGGGGCTACATCCGCGCACAGACCATTGCGTACGACGATTTCATCCAGTACCGCGGCGAGCAAGGCGCCAAGGATGCAGGCAAGATGCGCGCGGAAGGCAAGGAATACGTCGTGAAGGACGGCGATGTGCTGCACTTCCTGTTCAACGTGTAGCCTCGGACTGCGTGACGCTCATGAACCCGCTTCGGCGGGTTTTTTGTTGCCCAGGTCAGCTGCGCGCGCGGGCCAACGGCGGCTCTGCATTGACCGTGAGCCTGCATCCGTTTCAGCACCGCGCGGAAGTAGAACTTACCGGCATGCTCGTGGGACAGTGTCTACAAGCCCGAGTATTGAGTCCGCAAAAGCAAAACCCCCACCGTGAGGTACACGATGGGGGTTGGCTTCAATAAATAGCCTTACGATGACCTACTTTCACACGGGAATCCGCACTATCATCGGCGCTGACTCGTTT